>NZ_JAJDMK010000199.1:0-505 GCF_020593575.1 Holdemanella sp. DFI.5.55 | reverse complement strand
ATTGTTTCGCATAAGGCATTGGATTATACAAAATCTAAACAAGGTAAGAATAAGCCAGTAGATTTTAGTTCTTTAGATGATGAGGAGGATAGACTTGAATTTGAGGCGAATATCAAGAATGATAAGGCTTCTTTTGAACCAGAAGCAAGTATGAATTATAAAGAGCTTCAGGAAGGTTTACAGGGAGTATTAAATGAACTTCCTGAAAATCAAAGACTTGCATTGATGATGTATTATTTTGAAGATATGAGTGTTTCTGAAATAGCAGATGTTTATGGTGTGAGTGGAAACACAGTAAAGGGATATCTAGCATATGGAAGAAAGAAAATCAAGAATATAATTGAGGCAATGAGAGAAAAGGGTGTATCTTTCTATGGTGTTGCACCAATGCCATTCTTAACATGGATGTTGCATGATCAAATGGCAAAGACAGCTGTATCACATGTATCAAAGGATATCATTATCAAAACGGTTGGAACAAGTGCAGCAGCCTCAACGGCTGGAG
>NZ_JAJDMK010000198.1:0-511 GCF_020593575.1 Holdemanella sp. DFI.5.55 | reverse complement strand
ACAAAACCACCTGCTATGCGGGTGGTATCAAAAAAATGTTATACAAAATAATCACCATTCTTTCTATAATGAAGGTGTTCAAGCTATCAAAATAAGAAAGAATGGTGATTATAATGGCTAATAAAGCAAACTCTTTAGCACATACAAAATGGATGTGTAAGTATCACATCATTTTCACTCCAAAGTATAGACGAAAAGTGATATACAATCAATATCGAAAAGATTTAGGTGAAATATTGAGAGAATTATGTAGATACAAGCATGTAGAAATAATAGAAGGACATTTGATGAGAGACCATGTACACATGCTGGTTATGATCCTTCCATCATTATCTGTATCTGCATTTATGGGATATCTGAAAGGAAAGTCAGCATTAATGATGTTTGACAGACATGCAAATCTGAAATATAAGTTTGGAAACAGACATTTTTGGAGTGAAGGATATTATGTAAGTACAGTAGGATTGAATGATGCGACAGTTGCAAAATATATTCGAGAGCAGGAAATGCA
>NZ_JAJDMK010000197.1:0-512 GCF_020593575.1 Holdemanella sp. DFI.5.55 | reverse complement strand
AGGGTCGAACATAGTCCTTAAATTTTTATAGGGTCGTTTTATAAGTAGTAAAAAAATTCTATAAAATATCGTAGGGTCGTGTTCGTCCCATTTTTTTATATTTCCTTAAAAACAAAAAAACCTTCCATAGTAGAATCATATTTGGCCTAATGATTTTCATGGAAGGAGTGATTTTTATCACTGATGAAATTATAACAGATATTCTAAACATTGAACTAAAAGACTTGGAAGATTTTTCAAGCTATTCAAAAGATGGTATTTTGTATCATGATTTTACTCTCAAAAGAAGAGAAACTTCATGTCCAAACTGCGGTTCGTATTCATGCAACATAAAAGAATATAAAGTTCGAAAAATCAAACATTCTGCATATAATCAGCGTAATTGTGTGCTTCTCTATCATGCTAGAAGATTTGTATGTAAAGACTGTGGAAGGACTTTTTATGAACCAAATCCTTTTGTGGCTACCGAACATTCAATAAGTAAACTCACTATTATAAACGTACTTAATGAG
>NZ_JAJDMK010000196.1:0-535 GCF_020593575.1 Holdemanella sp. DFI.5.55 | reverse complement strand
ATCGCATTCGCAAAAAAATTAGTCGAAATACGCAATCGAGGGGTGAAGCGACCGGACGATATCAAGCGGTTCAAGAATTAATCAACGAAACCGCAGGTTCCGTTAGCGAACTGACTAAAATTGCCAAAGTTTCACGCAAATCATACTATCAGTGGCTCAAAAGACAGCCAACACAAAGAGAAATTGAGAACAAGGCAATTTTGGAAGCAATCTATCAGATTGAAAAACGCCATCAGAACTGTGCTGGTCATAAAAAAGTAACCGCGATTTTAAACAATGAGAATGGGAAAAATCAAGAAATTCCAGAATACACCTTTTCGTTTGACTTTCGTATCAATATTAAGCGTGTGCGTCGAATCATGCGGAAACACGGCATTAAAGCTGATGTCCGTCAGAAAAAGCGCAGCCGCAAGAAAGAACAGCAACAGTACCAAGAGGATAATTTATTGGAACGGAAATTTATTCAGATAGCGCCTAATCTGGTTTGGGTGTCCGATACGACAGAACTAACCTATGGTCGCAACAACAAAGTTCG
>NZ_JAJDMK010000195.1:0-550 GCF_020593575.1 Holdemanella sp. DFI.5.55 | reverse complement strand
TGATGTTAGCATATAAATAGGACTAGTCAAAAAGAGAAAATTTACACCAGTGGTACAATAGAAAGAGGATGATTCAAAGACAAAGGAAGGCAAAAGAAAATGGCAAATAAAAAGAAACAGTTTGATCAAGAATTTAAACAAAATGCAGTCAATTATTGTTTAACACATCCAGAACTAAGTCGTAAAGAATGTGCTAAAAATTTAGGTATTGGAGATAGTACTTTATACAGATGGAAGCAAGAAGCTAAAGCCAATAACAACCAGGCAACATTTAAAGGTTCAGGGAATCTAACAGAGGCTGAGCTTGAAAACAGACGTTTAAAACGTGAATTAAAGGATACGCAAGATGCTCTTGAAATTCTAAAAAAAGCCATCAGCATTCTGGGAGAATAACACAAGTTCTGTACTGTCTTGTTTCTGAAGAGTCTAAGGTCGACAAAGACTTTTCGGTGACTGGAGTGCTAAGTAAGCTACATTTGTCAAAATCAGGATATTACAATTATCTGCATCGAAAACCAAGCAAGCAATCTATATCTAAGAAAGAGAGAAT
>NZ_JAJDMK010000194.1:0-560 GCF_020593575.1 Holdemanella sp. DFI.5.55 | reverse complement strand
AAGTATGTCCTTTACTGCTGGATTGATTGGCGGTAACTACTATCATAAACTTACACGTGAAGAGCTACCGAGCCATACGCATTGGATCTTAGACCAACAAACTGATGTAACCAATGCATTATATGGTGATCCACATAGTGATGTGCTTTTTACGAGAGCCACTGAACGTGCTAATAGAACTAAATATTATTGGTACGGTCAAACATGGCCAACAGGCGGAAACAAACCTCACGATAATGTACAACCTTACGTGGTAACTTACTTTTGGAGACGTATCAAGTAGCTATTTTACCCTTCGCCAAAAGAAAACAACTAAATATGGTTGCACGTTATTGTGTGGAATATTGTTACCAGATCCATTTGTATGAATACTGTTTACATTGTGACTTTGACCATCAGAATGATGCGAACCATAAATAGTCATAAATTCCCACGGACTAGTCTTTAAAGACCCAGATGAATCCCATATACCGATCTCATGTCCATGAGCAGGCATTTCAGAAAATGATAATGTATGGTAGTATTCTCCACCAGTAGAATTAGACGTAAAAGACATACTT
>NZ_JAJDMK010000193.1:0-573 GCF_020593575.1 Holdemanella sp. DFI.5.55 | reverse complement strand
GCCTATGAAAAAGAAAGTAATGATTATTGGTTGTATATTACTGGCTTTGATCCTATCAATTGCAATCTATAGAAAACACGTGGAAAGTAATATAATCTTCCATTCATTCAACGAGCCGGTGAATATCAAGGTTGGAACAAAGTTAGAGGAAACACCTATTGAGTTTTATCATACTGAGAATATAGATGGTAACAAGGTGACTCATGAGTATATATATGATTAGGATATTGTTAATGAGGTTCAACCAGTAACTGTAAGAGTACACTATCAATTATTTACTTTTACAAATACATATGAGCTATTGATAGTGGATTAAAAAAATCCGATAAATTTTAAACTAGAAAGGAAAAAGTATGTGTAGATTACTTTGTTTAATTAACTAATTTATACATATTTTGAGGAATGAATATGCTAAGGTATACAAGAAATAAATATAGAAAAGAATCGATATCTGCAAAATTAATTGAAAAAAAAGAGGGTGAGTATTTTGCTATTCCTGGAAAAGTGCCAAGTCCAAAAGCTTTTTATGAATTGATTTTTATGACTGAAGAGGGAATGAAAACTTTTGAAGTT
>NZ_JAJDMK010000192.1:0-576 GCF_020593575.1 Holdemanella sp. DFI.5.55 | reverse complement strand
TGTATAGGTGTAAACGAAAGAGAGACTACACTTATGACAAGAACTTCAAAATATTTAAACCAAGATACTATCGCTGCTTTACAATCTTTTCAAATCGAAAAGATTGATCGTGAAATCACTGATTACCTAGATACAAACAATAAAATGAATACGTATCATTTTGAATACTGTCCTAAATGCGGATGTTATCATCCTCGTTTAATTAAAAGCGGTTTTGCCAACTTTGGTAAACAAATGCTTCGTTGTAAAGAATGCGGAAAACGTTTTGTTGTGGACCGCGGTCAGCTTACTTTTTATTCTCATCAAAACCAATCCAAATGGAATGAACTTATCCTGGATACATTGAATGGTGTATCTCTTAAAGAAACAGCTGCTAAAATCAACGTGAATGAACGTAATGTTTTTAATATGCGCCATAAACTATTGGTTAGTCTAGGAACTGAGGAACGTCCCATACACAGTAGGTAATGAAGTTGAGATGGATGAAAAATATACTCCTTACAATCATAAAGGAACTAAAATTGATGGAGTAGAACCTAAACATCGTGGAACACCTGCTACAAAAAGAGGATTATT
>NZ_JAJDMK010000191.1:0-590 GCF_020593575.1 Holdemanella sp. DFI.5.55 | reverse complement strand
CTCATCTATATTACCAAATACTTTTCGCTTCGTCAAATGTTTTTTTATTTTTTTTCATATTTTTTACTGTATACGCTTACAACAATGAAATAGACATTTCAAATCTATTTATACTATGCCTACCCATTGGGCGGATTTGGCTCAAGTTGCATAATCAACGATATGCTCGTTCCTATACCTGTACAAATTATCGTAAAGCAAAGACGACAAAATGGGCTTTTTAAATTTTGAAAAGTTGAAATATATACGTAAATATATTTAATAAACGTGATAACACTAAACTTAATAACAACTGTAATAGATCTAATATGATTTTCTTATTCTTTTTCAGTCTTATATAAATCACTATTTGTACTACGACAAGTATAACGTATATCAAAATGTTAAATACCCAAAATTTTGTGTACTTATCTGCAATATACTACAAGATACTGAAGCATTGGCAGCAATCCTAAGTCCTCCTTTGTGTTTCACAGTTAAGCCTAACATTAATATAAACACACAAAAACATATAATAAAATTCATATCAATATCTTTAAGTTAAGAAATAACGAACCGTCCAGATACTATTGTCTGGATGGTATTTTTAT
>NZ_JAJDMK010000190.1:0-593 GCF_020593575.1 Holdemanella sp. DFI.5.55 | reverse complement strand
GATTGGAAAGTCCTTGCGACTTTAAAGTCGCAATCATCACACGTTCTTCTTTAGTAAGATGAGCATTCTTTTTATGAGTAGTCAATAAACTAGTAGACATGGTATCATTTAAGTGCGTCATTTGACGGACATCCTTTCATATAGGTTTGGTTCACTTAATATGATACCTGATGTCACGCCGAATGGCGTTTTTTATTTACCACCAACTGGGTGGCTAACTTCATTCTATAATCTACCAAAATAATTGACAAATGAAAGCGTCAACAATATCATAAAAGTATAGTTACATGTGTAACGATTTTTGGTATTGAAAGTAGCGAGCATGATGCATTATACAAATGGAAACTACGAGGCGTTCGTCAATGCTGACAAGCCAGCCGATATCGAAAAAAATCGGCATATATCATTGGAGCAGGTCTGGCTGGATTAGCCACCGCCGTCTTTTTGATTCGCGACGGACAGATGCCAGGTAAAAAGATCCATATTCTTGAAGAATTATCAGTTCCAGGCGGCAGCATGGATGGAATTTACAGCGTTCAGCGCAATTCCTATATTATTCGTGGCGACCGTGAAATGGAACCGCATTTTGAGAC
>NZ_JAJDMK010000019.1:0-32231 GCF_020593575.1 Holdemanella sp. DFI.5.55 | reverse complement strand
CGACCCTATAAAAATTTAAGGACTATGTTCGACCCTACAAGAATTTAAATATCCTTTAAAGGTGGGTCATTCCCATCTTTTTTATCATTGACAACAGATATCAAAATGATATCATATAGGTATCAGGAGGTGCTTATCGTGACAGAAAAAGTTTTAAGTAACAAAAAGAATGGCATGGCCATGATGATATTGTGGATCGCTTTATATCTTGTAGCCTTGTTGGTGACAATACTTGGTGCAGCATTAGTTTGGCCATTCTTTATTATTGGTGTTGTATGGCTATGTATTGGTTGGATTCCATTTCTTGGTTTAAAAGTATTAAAGCCACAAGAAGCTTTAGTCTTAACTTTGTTTGGTAAATATGTAGGTACTTTAAAGGATGCTGGATTCTACTATGTTAATCCTTTTTGTCAGGCTGTGAATCCTGCCGCAAAGACAAAATTAAATCAGAGTGGCGATGTGGATGATGGTACGAAGAAAAGTATTTTCCAAGCTCAAAATAATGGAACGGTAGAAATGGATTCTAAAAAAGTATCTTTGAAAATCATGACTTTAAACAACAACCGCCAAAAGATCAATGATTGTTTAGGAAATCCTGTTGAGATTGGAATTGCCGTTATGTGGCGTGTGACAGATACCGCAAAAGCTGTATTTAATGTAGATAACTATAAGGAATATCTTTCTTTACAATGTGATAGTGCATTAAGAAATATTGTGCGTATTTATCCTTATGATGTAGCTGAAAATGTAGATACAACAGGAGATGGTATTGCCGATGAAGGAAGTCTTAGAGGTTCTAGTGAAGTGGTTGCCTCTAGAATTCGTGATGAAATTCAAAGTAAAGTAAAAGATGCAGGTATTGAAATCATTGAGGCCAGAATCACATACTTGGCTTATGCACCAGAAATTGCAGCGGTAATGTTACAAAGACAACAGGCAAGTGCTATCATTGATGCACGGAAGATGATTGTGGATGGAGCTGTTGGTATGGTTGAAATGGCATTGGATCGGTTGGATGAAAATGGGGTTGTAGAATTGGATGAAGAAAGGAAAGCGGCTATGGTTTCTAACTTGTTAGTCGTACTTTGTGCAAACCATGATGCGCAGCCAGTTGTCAATTCTGGTAGCTTATATTAATGGAAAAGAAACAGATTCCTTTGCGTCTTTCAAAAAAATTGTATGATCAAATTGCTTCATGGGCAGAAGATGATTTTCGCAGTGTCAATGGACAAATTGAATATTTGTTGACAGAGTGCGTGAAACAAAGAAAAAAGAATGGCAAATACGTCAGTGATACGATGGATGAGCCTATTGAATTGGATATTAAGTAAGAGAGTGTAGAAATACATTCTCTTTTTAATATGAAAAAGTTTATAAACTAAGATAGTTTTTAAGGTATACCATGAAAAACTATTTAAAACACATAACAATTTTTGGTATACTTGTAATAAAGAAGGTGATGTTGTGATTATTAATAGACCAAATTATATAGAAGCTATAACTCCATTTATTGAACAACCCTTAGTGAAAATCTTATCTGGTATAAGGCGTTGTGGAAAATCAACAATCTTTGAGATGTTGAAAGAAGAATTGATTTTGCGAGGTGTTGAAGAGAAATGTATTATCAGTAAAAGATATACAGATATGGATATAGCGCAAAATATTACGGCTAAACAAATGTATGATGAACTTGTTTGTGCAACAAAGGATAATGCATATTCATATTTGATTTTAGATGAGATTCAAGAAATATCGGGATGGGAAAAAGCGGTGAATTCTTTGTTAGAAAAAGGAAATTTCGATATTTATGTTACTGGATCAAATTCAAAATTAATGTCGAGTGAAATCTCAACTTATCTAACCGGAAGATATGTACAAATACCTGTATATACGTTGTCGTTTAGTGAGTACTTAAAATTTAAATCTAAGAGTCAATTATCAAAAAGAGAGTTGCTAAATAAGTATATACGATTTGGCGGTTTTCCTGTTGTCGCATTAAATGAGTATGAATCAAATACGGCATATCAAATTGTGAATGGTATATATTATACCGTTGTTTCTAGAGATATCGTAAATCGTCATCGCATTCATAAACAAGAATTGTTTGATCGTGTTGTAAAATATGTGGTAGAAAATACAGGCAAGACATTCTCGGCAAATTCAATTTCTAAATTTTTAAAGAGTGAGAATCGACAACTTTCAAATGAAAGTATATATAATTATTTAAGATGGTTAGAACAAGCCTTTATTATTTATCCTTGTAGGCGATATGATTTACAGGGTAAAAACATTTTGAAAACACAAGAAAAATATTATTTGGCCGATGTTTCATTGAAATATGCCTTGTTTGGATATAATCGAAATATGTTAGATGCTGTAATGGAAAATATTGTATATTTAGAACTAAAAAGACGTGGCTATGATGTATACGTTGGAAAATTAGGATCTAAGGAAATCGATTTTGTCGGTATTTTAAGAGATGAAAAAATCTATGTACAAGTCTGTGTTCAATTACCTGAAAATTCAGATCGTGAAACTGCGAATTTGAAGGATATCCCAGATAATTATCCTAAGTATGTTGTAACATTGAATGATTTAGACGTTGGAAACGATGAGGGAATTAAAATCGTACATCTGCAAGATTTCTTATTGCAAGATTGATGGATATAATAGTCATTTTGATCGAGTTGTATATTGTAATGTATATATAAAAAACATAAAATACTCTAAAAATAGGAGGTAAATAATTTATGTATACAAACAATTATTCAAATTCAGTAAGTACAAATTCATTATATAAAGTATACAGTTGGATGATGGTAGGCCTTGGAATTACGGCAATCACTTCGGCCTTGTTGTATGCTTCTGGCATATTCATGCTTATTATTCAGATTCCAATGATTTCATTATTGTTGTTCATCGTACAAATTTCGTTAACGATTTCAATGGGACGTCAATTATCACGTAATACACCCGCTTCTAAGATGAAGACGATGTTTATTGTGTATTCACTTACAATGGGAATCAATATGACATCATTGGCTTATGTATATAGTGCTGGACAGATCGCAGCAGCCTTTGGCATTAGCGCTATCTACTTTGCATGTTTAGCTATTATTGGAAAGACGACTAAAATGGATCTTAGTAAAGTGGGAAACATTTGTTTGATTGGTTTGATTGCGATGATTTTTAGTCAATTTTTCTTCATGCTATTTAGAGTTAGCATGGATGTACGCTTATGGAGCGTGATTGGCCTATTATTATTTACCGGACTTACAGCTTGGGATATACAAAAAATGAATTATATGTTGAATGGGTATGAAGATGAAAAGATATCGATTTATATGGCGTTACAGCTTTATTTAGATTTCTTGAATATCTTCTTATACATTTTACGATTATTAGGACGTAGAGATGATTGATTCATCTCTATTTTTTATAGTTGACAATGTAAACTAATATTGTATACTTTAATAGTTCACTGAATGAACTAAAGGAGTATGTATGAAATTATTAAAGAAAATAGGAATTACTATATTATGTTTATTATTGATTTGTGGAATAGGAATTGTTTGTCTGTTTCATAATGAATATAGCTCATTAAAATCATTAAAAAAAATTGATGCTTATCCAATGTATACAATGGATTATAGTGCGGATTATGGATTGGATGAGTTTTTAGAAAAAGGTGCAAACAATGATAAAGAGCTTGTCGAATTTGTGGTGAATCATGTAATGAAGGGGTTACCATTAAGTATTAAGATTCCAGATTTAGGTTGTTCTACATTTATTGCACAAAATAAAGATTCAGGATATCTATTTGGACGCAACTTTGATATGGATTATTCGCCAAGTGTATTGGTAAAGACAAAGCCTAAAAATGGGTATGCTTCTGTTTCAATGGTGAATTTAGGATTTGTAGGATATAATGAAAAACATTTACCAGATACATTAAAGGATTCATTGGTAACTTTGGCAGCACCTTATGCACCACTCGATGGAATGAATGAAAAAGGTCTTGCGGTAGGGGTATTATTGATTGATACAACTCCAACAAATCAGAATACCAAAAAGGTAGATATCACAACGACAACAGCCATTCGAATGATGTTAGATAAGGCAAAAAATGTTGATGAAGCATTAGCATTATTATCTTCTTATGACATGCATTCAAGTGCCAATAGTTGTTACCATTTCCAAATTTGTGATGCATCCGGAAAGAGTGTTGTTGTTGAATATGTGGATGATGAAATGAAAGTAGTATATCCAGACAAGAATTATCAGTGTGCTACGAATTTCTTGCTTACAAATCCAGATGCAGAATTTAATTTTGGCCAAGACCGCTACCAAATTATTGATGAAAAATTAAGCTCCACAAATGGAGTGTTATCAAATACCGAGGCTATGCAGCTTTTATCCGATTGTTCGCAGGATGCACATAAGAATAAGCAGGGAAAAATCTCAAAGACACAATGGTCTTGTGTATATGATTTAAAGAACAAAAAGGTAACGATTTGTGTGAATCAAAATTATAATGCGAAATACACAATTTCTGTGCTAGAATAAGGTTATGAAAAAGAATGAACAAGTATTAGAAGCATGGCTTCAAATGACGACTGTCATCAATAATGAGAGAATCACTTCAGATTTACCTTATAATGAATCGATGATTTGTCGTTATTTATATCAAAATCAAGATGAAAATGTAACGGCAACGGATTTATGTAACTATATGCGTATGCAAAAATCGCAGATGAATCGTACGCTTACAAGCATGGAAAAAAAGGATTTGATTACGCGTATTCGTAGTGAACAGGATACTCGTAAAATCTATATTACATTAAATGATTCAATGATTCAGATTTATAAAGCTCAACATGAAAAAATTTTAGGAATCGTAGATCAGTTGTTTGATAAGATTGGTTATGAAAAACAACCAGAAGTGATTGAATTATTTGATTTGATTACGCAAACCGCAAAAGAGATGTTGTAAAGATAAGCTGGGCAATCCAGCTTTTTTCTTTTGTTTCATAAAGCCTTCTTTTTTGATAAAATATAGATGGTGTTTGGGGAGACTTTTATGAAAAAAACAAATTATGTAAAAGATGTATTGGTTGTTTTATTAGGGAACTTTATGGTAGCAATATCAGTTGCTTTTTTTGTTTTACCAAATAATACATTAACCGGAGGCGTAGCTGGTGTCGCCGTGGCATTAAAACCTTTATTGCCATTTATACCATCCGTATGGCTAATCAACATATTGATGATCGGACTCTATATTGTTGGCGCAATTTTTTTGGGGAAGGCGTTTGCATTGAAATCATTGATTTCAACATTTAGTTATTCATTCTTTGTCTCATTACTAACATATGTGACAACTTTATTTCCCAAAGACACATTTGTCATGCAACCCATGTTGGCAAGTATTTATTGTGGGTTGATTTCGGGAATCGGTTTAGGTTTATGCTTTAGAGTAAACGCAAGTACTGGAGGTATGGATATTCCAGCCTTGTTGATTCATAAGTATACCCATATTTCTTCAGGAAATTCAGTCATGATCATTGATGCTCTGACTGTATTGTTGGGAATGTCTACATATGGTGTAGAACCAGCCTTGATTGGAGTCCTTTCTGTATTTACATCGGGATTTGCGATTGATAAAACAATTTTGATTGGTTCAAGTACGGCAATCAATTGTATGGTTATTTCAGATAAATGGTTTGAAATTAAAAACCATGTATTAAACAATATGGAGCGTGGTGTTACAATTTTAGAAGGTAAGGGTGGATATACAAATGAATCTAAACCAGTATTGATGGTTGTAATTCCACAAAAAATTTACAGCAATTTAGAACATGAAATTATGCAGTTAGATCCAAGAGCCTTTATTATTGTGAATAGTGTTCATGAAGTTGATGGCGAAGGATTTACTTATGAATTGGAGGATTTAAAGTGACAACAAAATTAGTGATTTGTGACATTGATGCCACATTAGTCAATGAAAAGAAAGAATTAACACAGAGGACAAAAGAAGCTTTGATCAAGCTTCATGAAAAAGGTGTTTATTTTGGGATTGCCTCAGGACGCCCTGTGGATGAACTAAAACGAAATAAAGTTTATTGGGACTTGCCGTTTGATTTTGATTTTGTGATGGGCATGAATGGTGCAGAATTATGGGATGGCGTACATCAAAAATTCTATAGCTATTTTATGATGAAAAAGGAATGGTTAAAAGAAACCATGGAAATCATGAATGTTGTTGAATGCAATCCAATGATATATTGGGATGGAAAGATTCGTTGTGTTCATATTGATGATTGGATGATTCATTCAGCTTCGACATCTCATAAAGAATTGGAAGTTGTAAAATTAGAAGATTTCTATGCACATGAAAACGCAAAAATCATGTTTCGTATGAAAGAAGAAGATATGCCTAAGGCGGAAGCTTGGGTAAAAGAACATCCAAATCCTTATTATCATGGTTTTAAAACGCAAACAACATTATTGGAATTTTGTGATAAAAGAATCAATAAGGGATATGGTTTACAGAAAATATGCGAATTGAATAATATAAATTTAAAGGATGTCATGGCTTTTGGAGATACATCTAACGATAATGATATGTTAAAAGTAGCAGGATGTGGTGTTTGTATGATCAATGGTACGGATGATACAAAGGCTTGTGCTGATGCCATCACAAAACAGGATAATGAGCATGATGGATTAGCTATCTATTTAGAAGAAAGTGGGATTTTATGTTAAAAGTATGCGTAATTGGTGGAGGACCATCTGGATTGATGGCTGCCTATACCGCAAGCTTAGTCGGTCACCAAGTGGAGTTGTTTGAGAAAAATAAACAATTAGGAAAGAAGTTGCAACTTACAGGACATGGACGTTGTAACGTTACAAACAGTTGTTCAAAGGATGAATTTTTCAAGCATATTGTGCATAATGAAAAATTTCTATACAGTCCTTTCTCACAATTCTCTAATTTGGATATGATCCAATTTTTAAAATCCAATGGTTTACCTACCGTTGAAGAAGATCATGGGCGTATGTTTCCTGGTTCGAATTCAAGTCAGGATGTTGTTTTATTGTTTGTGGAATTATTACGCAAAAATAATGTGATTCTACATATGGATGAAGCATGTACAGATTTAATGGTTGAAGATGATAAAGTTGTTGGAATCAAAACAGATAAAGGTTTGTATTCGTTCGATGTAGTGATTGTTGCGACAGGTGGAAAGTCTTTTGTGTCGACTGGAAGTAGTGGTGATGGATATAAATGGGCGCATACATTAGATATCAAAGTCAGTGATTTATATCCTGGATTGGTTTCTTTACGAACAAAAGAAATCTTTGATTTAGCAGGTCTTTCTTTGCAGAATGTGGGTATTCAAGCAAAGAAAGATAAAAAAGTTTTATATAAACATTTGGGAGACATTTTGTTTACTCATGAAGGTTTTAGCGGACCAGGTATTTTGTCCATGTCAAGCTATGTGATTAATAAAAAACCTGACAAAATCATATTTGATTTAATTCCAGATAAATCAATTGATGAAGTGGATGCATTTTTACTAGAAAGAATGAATCGTTCTTCAAATAAACAATTGAATCACATACTTGAAATGATGATTCCTAAGAGATTGGTACAATATATCATGGATCGTTTAAATGTTGATGATTCTTTAAAAGCCAATGAAACAACGAAAGCACAAAGAAGAAGTATTAGTGAATTATTGAAATGTTTAGATTTTGAAGTGTCTAGTTTTGCCGGATTTGATCAGGCTATGATTACTGTGGGTGGAATCAAGACAAATCAGATTCAGCCTCAGACAATGGAATCTAAGAAAATTAAAGGCTTAAAGTTTGTGGGTGAAGTATTGGATTTGGATGCACAGACAGGAGGATACAATTTACAGATTGCCTGGACAACAGGATATGTTGCGGGATGCACAATAAAAGAAGGGGCTAATTAAAGTCCCTTCTTAAATTTTGATGCAGGAATGTGACAATAGGCACCTGGATTTTTATCCAAGTATTTTTGATGGTATTCTTCTGCGTTAAAAAAGTTTCTTAATGGTTCAACTTCGACCGCTAGTGCTAAATCATATTTCTCTTGAATTTCATTGTATTTCGTTTGGATTGTTTTTAAATCGGTCTCACCCAAATAATAAATGCCTGTACGATAGGAAATGCCAATATCTTCACCTTGTTGATTGACGGATACTGGATTAATAATGTCAAAGTATAAGTCTAAAATCTTAGAAAGTGAAATCACGTTGTCATCATATTGGATTTCTAATGTTTCTGCATGACCTGTAAGTCCTGCTTTCACATCTTTATATTTCGGGTTTTCACTATTTCCATTTGCATACCCAACGGTCGTCTTTAGAATACCATCAAATTGATCGAAATAGTGCTGCACACCCCAAAAGCAGCCTCCAGCTAAATATATTGTTTTTATCATTTTAATTTATAATATTTTCCTTTCGAATCTTTTTTATAGCGCCCAACTTTTTTTGCGTAGTCACTCTCAATCCATTTGGAAAGTTTACACTTCTTTTGTTTGTTCGCTAAGATGGGCATTAAATACTTACTTAAATCATCAATAGATGCATAGCGGGTATTGATTTTTGGATATTTCTTTAATGCTTCTATTACCTCTTCATCGCGTGCTTCATTTGGCTTTGAGGTATTTGTTTGTTTCTTTTGTTTTTGTGTCTGTTTTGGTTGAGACTTAGGCGTTTCTTCCTTTAAAGGCAACAAGAACGGGTCTCTTGTCTGTAAGATTTCAATGTCGATGTCTTTTCCTTGGAACAACAAGGCTTGCTTAATACCTTGAAATCCTTGATCATTTGTGACAAGAAGAATTTTTTTAGGGACTATATTGGCAACAATTTGTCCAAGTAAAGTAGCGCAATAGATGTCCGCAAAATTCTTTTGGCTTTGGTGTGTATTGAAACAATAAGAATTTGGGAAATCCTGGGCAATCGCAAAGATTTGTTGCCAGCACTTTTGCCCTATTTTTTCAAAGTTTCCAAAGAAAAAGAAGACGCTAGGACTTGTGGCTTTTAGTGTGTTTGTGTCAAATTGTTGAACATTTTCACAGTCAATACAATAGAGTGTGTAGTCTTCAAAATTATCGATTTTAATATTTTGTGGAGAGAAACTCATGCATTGAGAAAATGTTCCAATTGAAAAATTAAGTTGTGACATTTCATTCATCCTTTCGTAAATAATTATAGCACATCGTGGTATTCTTGTTTTGAATTTGTTATAATAAACTTCAAAGGGAGGAGTTTTAGTGGCTTATTATCACATCTTAAAAGAACGTCGAACAAATCTAAAACTTTCCATTCAGGATGTTTCAAATCAGACGCGTTTAGCGCCTCAATATATACAAGCAATCGAAGAACACAACCTTGATGTTTTCTCCGATGACCTATCTTTCGTTCGCTATTTTGTGCATGCCTATTCGGATGCGATTGGCGTAAATTGGCAGGCCATTTCAGATGAAGTTGATGTGGATGTCAATGAATTTGCGCATCAAAGAGACATGGCTTTAACTATGGCACAAAGACGTATGGTTGAACAAATGGCGAGTGTTCAAAAGACAAAAAAGACGACTAAGAAAAAGAAAAAAGCATCTTTAGGATGGTTTCAAAAACATGTCAGTAGAACAAGTTCTTCATTGAACGCAAACCAGACGAAGATCATCAAAATGCTTGCCCTGATTGGAATCATTGGATTAGGAGTTTTATCCTTGATCAATGTGGGATTGCGTTCGATTTCAAATCAAAAACTAGCAACGCAGCAAGAGCTTCGTGAAGAGCAATTGTCTAAAAAAGAACAGGAGACAAATAAACTCGCAAATCAGCGTAAAAAAGCTAAAGAGGCTCTGGCTTTAGTTGTTGATAAAATTAGCGATGAAACCAACGCATATCAGCTTTCGAATATTCAATCGGATGTAAAAACATTGGATTTAAGTATTACGTTACCGACAAAGACAAAAATTACTTTGAAAAAGAATGATGAAACAATCAATGACACTTCAAAAGTATATACTGGCACATTCAATCAGAGCTTAGAATTATCCGATGATTGTACTTTTGAAATTAGTATTGAGACATATTCAGATAATAGTATTTCTATTGATGGAAAAGAAATTTCTTTTGATAAAGAGGGTTGGAAGCAGGGGGAGCCTGCCGTTATCACACTACAAATTGGTAAGGGATACCAAAAACCTGTTGAAGAATATGAAACTGAATATGAGGATAGTGACTATGGTTACGATTATGATTATGGTTACACAGATGAAGATCTATATGCACAAGGGGAGGATGTAACTTATGGCCAAGATGAATATACCGAACAGACTAACAATTATTAGAATTTTATTGGTACCTGTTGTTGTGGCTGTATATTTATGTATGGACCCGACTATTGGTGTTATAGATGAAGCAAGTGGTCTTGCACTACGTGATGTGATCGCATTTGTGATTTTTGCGGTTGCGAGTATTACAGATTTCTTTGATGGAATGTTAGCAAGAAAGAACAATTGGATTACTTCTTTTGGGAAATTTGCGGATCCTATCGCAGATAAGATGTTAGTGAACACAGTTTTGATCTTGATGGTTTATTTTCATCAAGCCAATGTGATTGCGGTATTACTTATGATCGCAAGAGACTTGATTGTTGATGGCTTACGAATGAGCGCAGCTAATTCTGGTGAAGTTGTAAGTGCAGGTATTTTTGGAAAACTAAAGACAGTACTACAAATGTTTGCACTTGTATTCTTGTTATTGAAAGATTGGCCGTTTGTCTATATGGGCATTTGTATGGACCAAATATTGTTATGGACAGCAACAGTGGCTTCTTTATATAGTGGATGGATTTATTTCAACCAATTGAAAAAATATGTTTTGGAGACTATGTAATGACTGAGGCAAAACAACTTGTTTCTTTATGTACAGAAAATCATTTGACTATTTCTAGCTGTGAAAGTCTAACGGCTGGCCTATTTACGAGTACGATTGCTTCAATCCCTGGGGCAAGTTCTATTTTAAAAGGTGGTTTAGTGACTTATTTTACACCAATGAAAAGTGTATTAGCTCATGTGGATGTGAACTTAATTCAAAATTATGGTGTAATTAGTGAAGAGTGCGCCTATGCCATGGCCAAAAACACAAGAGAAATTATGAATGTGGATTATTGTGTGTCTTTTACAGGCAACGCAGGTCCGAGTGCTTGGGAAGAAAAACCAGCAGGAAGAGTCTATTGCGCTATTGCTTCTAAAAAAGCGGTTCGTGTATATGGTTTTCAATGTACAGGTCTATCTAGAAATGATGTAAGAGAACATGTTGTTTGCCAGATGATAGATATATTGATACAAACAATTCAAAAGGAGAATATATGCCAAAAGAAAAAGTAGAAACAAATAAAGATAAACTTTTAAGTGATGTACTAACAGAAATCGAAAGGGAATATGGTAAAGGTTCTGTCATGAAATTAGGTGATAGAGCAGCCGTAGATATTGAACCCATTCCTTCTGGAAGTTTATTATTGGATGATGCTTTAGGTATCGGTGGATATCCAAAGGGAAGAATTATTGAAATCTTTGGTCCAGAATCAAGTGGTAAAACAACACTTGCTTTACATGCCGTTGCAGAAGTTCAAAAAAAGGGTGGTCGTGCAGCCTTTATTGATGCGGAAAACGCAATCGATCCAGTATATGCGAAAAATTTAGGTGTTAACATTGATGAATTAATTTTGTCTCAGCCAGATTCTGGGGAACAAGGTTTAGACATTATGTTGATGCTTGTTGAAAGTGGAGCTGTTGATTTGGTTGTCGTGGATAGTGTTGCAGCTTTAGTTCCACAAGCTGAATTAGATGGTGAAATGGGAGATAATCAAGTTGGATTACAAGCTCGTATGATGTCAAAGGCAATGCGTAAGCTTGCCGGAGCAATGAACCAAAATGATTGTACAGCTATTTTTATCAACCAGCTTCGTGAAAAAGTAGGAGTTATTTATGGAAATCCAGAAACAACTCCGGGTGGTCGTGCATTAAAATTCTACTCTTCTGTTCGTGTGGATATTCGTAAGGCGGATGCCATTAAAAATGGTACAGATATTGTTGGAAACAAAGTAAAAGTTAAAATTGTTAAGAATAAGGTAGCACCTCCATTTAAGTCTGCCGTATTAGAAATTATGTATGGCGAAGGAATTTCTTACATTAGTGAACTATTAGATTTATGTGTTGATGCCAATATTGTAAAAAAAGCAGGGGCATGGTTTAGTTATGAAGGAGAAAAAATTGGTCAGGGTAAAGAGGCTGCCAAAGCTTACATTAAGACAAATCCAGAATTCAAATCAATGCTTGAAGAAAAATTAAAGGAATTTAAAACAAACAAAGAAGTTGAAGAATAAGAGTTCTGCGTAGAACTCTTATTTTCGTTTAGAGGTATATATGGCACGTTTAGAAAAAAATAATTATAAATCCATTAAAAAAAATGAATTAAATGATCCCGTAGTATTTGTGGTGGATATGATCAAAGGCTTTGTGAATATGGGACCTTTACATGATGAAGTCATTGGCAATGTGGAAAAGAATATTGAAAAGCTATTAACAAGCTTAGACTGCAACAATGTCTTTGTATGTGATTCTCATCCACCAAAGACGCGTGAATTTAATTCGTTTCCAACGCATTGTGTAATTGGCAGTGAAGAAGCTGAAGTAGTAGATTCTTTAAAGCCATTTGTGAAACACGTAATTAAAAAGAACAGTACGAATACATTTATGGCACCAGAATTTGAAGAGTTTCTAAATTCAGATTTGAAGTATTATCGTGATATAATTGTGACGGGCTGTTGTACAGATATTTGTGTGCTTCATTTTGTGTTAAGTTTAAATACTTGGTTCAATGAACACAATATGAATGAATATCGTATTGTTGTGGTTGAAAACTGTACAGAAACCTATCATATACCAGAAGTACATGAAGCTACATTCTTTAATGATGTCGCATTCAGAATGATGGAAACGAATGGTATTCAAGTTGTTTCTGAAGTAAGGGAGTAAAGATTATAAAATGAAAGATAAGCGAAATTTAAGTTTAGTCATGGACTTTTATGAACTAACAATGAGTCAATGTTATTTTAATGATAATAAAGACAAAGAAGTCGTATTTGACTTATTCTATCGTAAAAATCCGGATGACGGGGGATATTGTGTATTTGCAGGTTTAGAACAAGTTGTGGATTATGTTTCGAATTTGCATTTTGAAAAAGAAGATATTGATTATTTGCGCTCATTAAATCAATTTAGTGAAGATTTTCTAGAATATCTATCAACGATTCGTTTTACTGGAGATATTTATGCGATTCCAGAAGGAACACCTGTATTTCCTCATGAACCATTGGTTCGTGTAAAAGCACCGATTATTGAAGCTCAACTTGTAGAAACGGCATTACTTTTGGCTATCAATCACCAGACTTTGATTGCGACAAAATCACGTCGTATTGTGCAAGCCAGTGAAGGTAGAGCGGTTATGGAATTTGGTGCACGCCGAGCTCATAACTTTGATGCAGCCATTCTAGGAGCTAGAGCAGCTTATATTGCGGGTTGTGCGGGAAGTGCCACTACGTATTCAGGAAAAGAGTTTGGTGTACCTGTACTTGGTACAATGGCGCACTCATTTATTCAAAGCTTTGATACCGAATATGATGCATTTATGTATTATGCCAAAACATATCCAAACGCATGTACTTTATTGATTGATACATATTCTACTTTAAAATCAGGTATTGTGAATGCCATTAAAGTAGCTAAGGATTATTTAGAACCCAATGGATACCGCTTAAAAGGTGTTCGTATTGATAGTGGAGATATGGCATATCTTTCTAAAAAAGTTCGTAAGATGTTAGATGAAGCAGGAATGAAAGATTGTAAGATTGTTGTATCCAATTCATTAGATGAGTACGTCATTGAATCTTTGATTCATCAACAAGGCGCTAAAATTGATTCGTTTGGGGTTGGTGAAAACTTGATTTGTTCAAAAAATTCGCCAGTATTTGGTGGTGTTTATAAAATGGTGGCACTTGAAAAAGATGGTCATATGATTCCAAAAATCAAAATTAGTGACAATGTTGAAAAAGTGACAAATCCAGGTATGAAGAATTTAAATCGTATCATGGACAAAGAAACAGGTATGGCTATTGCCGATTTATTGACATTAGAATATGAAGTGATCGATACAACGCAAGATCTAACAATCTATCATCCAATGTCACGTTGGAAATACAAAGTGATTCCTGCCAATACATATACAGTACGCGATATGTTAGTGCCAATCTTTAAAGATGGTAAGCTAGTATATGATCTTCCAAGCCTAGAAGAAATTCGTGCATATAGTGAAAAAGAACTAGCTACAATTTGGGATGAAATCAAACGTTTTGTATATCCACAAGAATATTATGTAGACTTAAGTGAAAAGTTATTGAATCTTAAGTTAGAAATGTTGAAAAAGTATAAATAAAAAAAGAAACCGTCGTTTGACGGTTTTTGTGTTAAATACAGCTTTCAAAGAATGCACGCATGTCCTTGGCTAATAGATCAAAACTTTCTTTACCAAGATAAGCCATATGACCACTTGGATATTCACCAATTGTAACTCGATTTTGATCTAGATTGGAATGGGTTGCCAAATATCTGGTATTTCCAGCTGTTGTACAAAGATCATATAGACCTGAGGCAAAGAAGACTTTCATCTGTTTGTTTCTTCGCATGCATCCAGCTAAGGATTGGGCAGGACTTGTTTTGAATTCACGATTCCATGTCATATTTACATCAAAGACTAAGCCTTTTGAGATACGATCACTTGTGATATTCAATTCTTGGCGCATCAACCCATAGGCAGTTTGGAAAGCAGGTGTATATTGTCCCATAGCTGGGTCATCCGCAATGACATTAGCTTCCATGATTTCTGGATCATCATTCCATGTATAGCGACCATCATAGAATCCTAAAGCTAAGCCCTTATCTTCTAATAGTTTATGCGCAAAGCCTTTTTGCATATCCATATGTAAATGGTGTCTTAACCAATATGCTTTATCAATACCAGAATAGTAAGCTAGTTTATCTGCAATTTCTTCTTTATTAGGGCAGGCATCCCCTAAAAATAAGGCTGTGACATATTCAGTGGATGCGAATGTAAAGGCTTCATCAATAAAGTCTTTTTGCGAAATATTTTCCTTTGGATTATGGAAATAATTTGTGGCAGCCATTGTGATTAAGTCTGTCGCACTTGCTTCAACCGGAAGCTTTTCAATAAAGTAACTTCCAAGTAAGAAGATACCACTGACACTAATGCCCATCGTATCGGCCTTTTCAGGACCTGCACCCATCAACTCTCCAGCAAGTAGGGCACTTCTAGCCGTACCATAGCTTTCACCCGCAAGTAATACTGGTGAATTTCTTCGGTTGTAACGAGCTAAGAATTGTTCAATGAATTTAGAAACGCTTCGAACATCGCCATGCGTTTCATAAAATTCTTTTCTTGCCTTTTCCTGAATTAAACGACCTAAACCTGTTCCTACTGGATCAATAAAGACTAAATCACATAAGTCTAATAAGCAATGTGGATTGTCTTCTAGTGCAAAAGGAGGAACAGTAGGAAGATTGAGTTCATCATCTAATTTTACAATTCTAGGACCAAATAATCCCATGTGAAGCCAAAGACTTGCACACCCTGGACCGCCATTATAAATAAATAAGATGGGACGTTTTGAATTGTCTTGAATATCACTTCTAAAATAGGCATAACTAAAGATGGATGCGACTGGATTATTTTCTTCATCTACAAAGAAATTATCTTCACAAATTGTATGATAAGGAATGGTTGTTCCTTGTATACTAATTTTGCCATCTGCTTCATATTTTGATTTTTCTAAATTTTCTTGAATACGCATTACTTTACCTCACACTTTTTAATAAAGACATTGAATATATCTTGCATCTCACCATATTTATGGGACAATGCTTCTGGATGAAATTGTACGGCATAAATTGGTAATGACTCATGTTCAATAGCTTCAATAATGCCATCTGGAGCTTTAGCTACAACTTTAAAGTGTGGTGCTAAATCTTTGATGGCCTGATGATGAAAACTATTCACATAAGCTTCATCACTTAAGCTAGGATATAAAAAGCTATCCTTTTCAATATGGATCTTATGACTTGGATTTTCTCTTTTTTCTTGTTGCGCATGCTTGATTACATTTCTTTTACAATACGACAAATCTTGATATAGAGATCCTTTAAAATAGACATTCAACATCTGAATGCCACGACAGATTCCAAAAATAGGAATCTGTTTTTCGTTGGCATATTTTAATACTCGCATTTCATAATAATCACGATCTAAACTTGAATTACCTTGTAAAGGTCTTGGATTTTCATTATAAATCATAGGATTTACATCAATTCCACCTGTCACAATCAATCCATCTAATAGATTAACTTGAGCTTGAATTGTATCATAGTCATTTGTGATTGGAAGAATGATGGGACAGCCACCGGCACGAATAACACTATTAATATAGGCTTCATTGATAAATTGTTTAGGTAAATTCTCTTTATCCAATTCATTACACGTTAGACCGACAATAGGCCTACGCATTTTTATCCTCCATAAGGGCAATTTTGATATTCTTTGTCTCTTTAATGATGTATTTTCCTGGAATAGCTTCATCCACATATTCCATTTCACCATTTTGGTTGTCATATGGATCGTTTGGCAAGAAGTTTTTAGCTGGCACAAAATCACCTTGGAATTTAGATGAACATGGAGTTCTAAATGGATCTAGATATCCAAAATAGAAATCTCTTCTTTCTAAGTTTCCGGCACGATATGATCCTCCACCAAATGAACAATCTGCATATAACCATCCATATGGAGCTACATAGAATCTGGCCCAGTCATGATTACCGATGGTTTCTGGTGTAGTATAAAGTCCAGCTTGCCAAGTGGCAGGAATGCCCGCAATACGGCATAGAGTAATAAATGTCAATGCTTGTAAACCGCAATCTCCTTTCAATCCAGTTGTGATATATTCTGGAATGCAAGGTAAAGTCGCATAAGCACGTACATATGAATATGTGACATGACTTGTGATATAGTCATAAATTAATTTAGCCTTTAATAATGGATTTGTTTCTTCACCAATGATTTCTTTGACTAAATCTTTCAAATAATCTGTAAATACAACGTGTGGCGCATATTCTTCAAGACAAGTATCTGGATGTTCATTCGTCACAATACTCGGATCTAATTCTTCATAGTGCATGTGATTGATGAATTCATATTCTACACTGAATTCTTCACCTTTTTCGTATGGCTTTTCAATATAAACACATCTTTGATCTACACTGTTATCATTTACTAGACCTTTATGAGATGTATTTAATAATTTAAAATCTTCAACTTGCGCATATTCTTTCGGAATAGGAAGCCATACGCGAATCGTTTTTCCAGGCTTTTCAAATGCAGGATCCACCTTTAAGCTTGTCTTGACATGAATCTTACAGTAAACATCGTTTTCTTCTTTCATTTTATGCATTACATCATCTAATAAAGTACTTGTAGCGCCTTGTTTTTCAATTAAACGATCTTTATAAGCATTACGCACTTTAATTAGGTTTTCAAAAAAATTGTCTTTTAAATACATTTTTCCCTCAATGAAGATCCATTCAAAAGCATTGTCCTTAAATAATGTATCGAATTCTTCATCTTTGAAATCTTCAATCTTTGATTTTAATAATTCAATGGCTTCTTCTTTGGAATACGTAAAATCTTCAGGAAGACGAGAAATCAATTCTTTTTCTAATTCTAAACGCTCCTTTAGTTTGGCAGGAATGTCCTTTTGAAGACGTAAATCAATCATCTCCTGCATCAATTTAAATTGCCCATTCCATTTTAATTTCATTAAATCTTCAGGAAGTGGCGTGTTCAATGTTGTCATGTTCATAATAGTTCACCTCATTTTGATTATACTCTATTATGAAAATTTTTACACAAAAAAAATGAAACTTATTGAAATAAGTTTCGAATTAATTCCTCCTGACTATATTTTTCCTGCATTTCTTTATCTACACTCATTAATATAGGGGGTAGATTTCTGTATGATTTATAATATTGAAGGACTAAAGACAATGCTAAAAAAGGAGCCCATTCAGTAAGTGTCATATTGTCTTTTGGTTCTAAAAGAAAACCATCCTTTAAGACTTCTCTTCGTTTTGCGCAATTTAAGGCGTATTCCAATTCATTGCCATAGTTCACGTTTAACATTTCTTCATCAAAAGAAAGAATGGGACTTAAATTGTCTAAAGGCGCATTCATACTATATTGATAGGTATGTTTATCAATCTGTTTCATTACTAACGTTTTATAATTCATGATTCTATTGTAGCTTATAATATATTTTGTTTCTGTTAAATATTATTAACATGGTATAATTTTTACGGTGATAAAATATGACATTTGAACAAATGAATTTAGATAAAAATATTATACAAGCTTTACATACATTAGGCTATGAAAAACCATTACCTGTACAAGAAAAAGTCATTCCGAATATTCTTTCGGGAACGGATTGTATTGTCAAATCAAGAACGGGAAGTGGAAAAACAGCATCTTTTGCGATTCCCATTATTCAAAATCTAGAAATTGATGAAAGAAGTCCACAAGCATTGGTACTTACTCCCACTCGAGAACTAGCTTTACAGATTCAACAAGATTTTGATTGTATTGGTACTTTCAAAAAAATTAAGACATTACCTATTTTTGGTAAGCAGCCATTTAAGTTTCAAAAAGAAGATTTGAAACAAAGATGTCACGTTGTGATTGGTACGCCAGGAAGGGTTTTGGATCATCTGCAACAAGAAACATTAGATCCATCAAAAATTAAATATGTAGTTTTGGATGAAGCGGATGAAATGCTGAATATGAATTTTTTAGATGAAGTACAAGCCATTTTAAAATACATGCCTAAAAAACATGTGACATGTTTATTTAGTGCAACATATCCTGCAGTGATTCAAAGAATGAGTAAGAAATATTTGTATAAACCAGCTAAAATTGATCTAACGAGTTCAAATAAACCAAATATTCTAGAAGAAGCCTATCACGTCAATGAAGAACACAAAGAATTGTTCCTTCTTCATTTATTGGCATTAAAGAAACCAGAATCCTGCATGATCTTTTGTAAGACGCAGGCAAGAGTGGATGAAGTTTATACATGTTTAGAAAAGAATCAAGTCAGTGTAGATAAAATTCATGGTGGTATGATGCAAGAAGAAAGACTATCGCATATGCGACGTTTTAAAAAAGGAAAGGTGCGTATTTTAGTTTGTACCGATGTCGTAAGTCGAGGAATTGATGTTTTTAAAGTGGAGATGATCATTAACTACGATATGCCAAGTCCCGTAGAAACATATACACATCGTATCGGACGAAGTGGAAGAGTCGATGAAAAAGGTTTAGCTATAAGTTTAGTCAATGAATATGATGGTATTCGAAAAGAAAAACTAGAAGAATATCTAGGTTATAACTTGCCGTTTAAAGAAGAAGGTGAAGTCTATTTAAGTGATTTAGACGTTTTAGATTCATTAAAAGAATCTAATCGTGTGGTGGTCGATAAATCAAAAGATTTAAGAAAGGGTATCACTAAAATCTATTTGAATGGAGGAAAAAACAAGAAGATTCGTCCTGGCGATATTGTAGGGGCTATCTGCGAAATTGATGGTGTTACGGTCGATGATATTGGTGTGATTCAAGTGCAGGATCATCAATCGTATGTGGATATCTTAAATGAAAAGGGAAAACTTGTATTAAAGAATTTAAAGACAATTAAAGGCAAAACATTGCGTATTCAAAAGGCAAAAAATGGATTTGGTCATTAGATCAGATCCATTTTATTTTGAAAGAAATGTAATGGATTGTAAATAAATGTAAACTTAAGCTTGAAAAGTTTCATAAAATAATTATAATAGTCTCATAAATACTTTGAAGGAAAGAAGTACAAGAAGATTTCTTCTTTAGAGAGATAACATTTTGGTGCAAGTTATCGTTGAATATTCTTGGAACGTGTTCTGGAGTGGTCTAGTCGAAGGTTTGAGGCTAGAACGTGAATTCGCGTTAAGAATGAGGTGTCATCTGCATAGGGCAGATGGAATTTTGGTGGTACCGCGCTTATAACGTCCAATTTGTTTGGACGTTTTTTTTATGGTAAGGAGATGATGAATATGGAATGTGATCGACGATGGATTTATAGAACTATTTTTTCATATACATTAACAAGGAGGAACTTATCATGAAACAACAATACAATAAAGTCGTTTTAGCATATTCTGGAGGATTAGATACATCCGTATTAATTCCTTGGTTAAAAGAAAATTATGGATGTGAAGTCATTGCCGTAAGTGGAGATGTTGGTCAAAAAAGTGAATTAGATGGCCTTGAAGAAAAAGCTTTGGCTACGGGAGCTAGTAAATTATATATTGCGGATCTAAAGAAAGAATTTGTCGAAGACTATATTATTCCAAGCATGAAGGCGGGTGCTAGCTATGAAAATTATTTATTAGGAACAAGCTTTGCACGTCCGATCATCGCAAAAAAACTTGTTGAAATTGCCAAACAAGAAGGGGCTGATGCGATCTGTCATGGCTGTACTGGAAAAGGAAATGATCAAGTTCGTTTTGAACTAGCCATTCAAGCCTTTGCCCCAGGCATGGACATCATTGCACCTTGGAGATTCTGGGAATTGAATTCGCGTGAAAAAGAAATTGAGTATGCCAAGGCACACAATATTCCATTAAAGATTACAGCGGAAACAAATTATTCAAAAGATAAAAACCTATGGCATTTATCCCACGAAGGATTGGATTTAGAAGATCCTGCCAATAAAGCACCACTAGAAAAAGAAGGTTTCTTAGAACTTGGTGTAAGTCCAATACAGGCAAAGGATGAACCCGATTATGTAACGATTCATTTTGAAGAAGGAACTCCAACAAGTATTAATGGTAAGGAAATGTCATGCCTAGATATTATTGAAACATTAAATGATTTAGGTGGACAGAATGGTATTGGTATTTTGGACATTGTAGAAAACCGTTTAGTGGGTATGAAATCAAGAGGTGTATATGAAACACCAGGTGGAACGATTTTATATGCAGCACATGAAAAGTTAGAAGAAATCACTTTGGATAAAGATACGGCTCATTATAAAAAACAAGTCGCATTGAAATTTGGTGAACTTGTATATGATGGAAAATGGTATACGCCATTAAGAAAAGCATTGTCAAGCTTTGTGGATGAAACACAAAAGACAGTGACAGGCGATGTCAAACTTCAATTGTATAAAGGAAATATCATTCCTCAAAGTGTAACAAGTCCATACAGTTTATACTCAAGTGGCATGGCCACATTTGATGAAGACGATTGTTATGACCAGGCAGATAGTGCCGGATTCATCCACTTATTCGGACTTCCATTAAAGGTACGTGCCTTAAATGATCAAGAATTATTTGGAAAGGCTCAGAAACACTTTCCATCAGTAGAGTAGGTGTTCTATGGCAAAGATGTGGGCTGGCAGATTTAAAAAAGATGCCAATGCCAAACTTGACTCTTTTAATACCTCTTTACCCTTTGATTGTCGTTTGTATAAACAAGATATTCAGGGTTCTTTAGTACATTCAAAAATGTTAGAGAAACAAGGGATTCTATCTAAAAAGGATGTCGATTTGATTCAAGAAGGATTGCATTCCATCTTGGATCAGATTGAATCTCATGAAATTGAATTTACAAAAGCGGAAGATATTCATATGTTTATTGAGGAAAAGCTAACAAATGAAATTGGCGATGCTGGTAAAAGATTGCATACGGCTCGCTCAAGAAATGATCAGGTTGCCTTGGATATACGTTTATATGTAAAGGAAGAAATCATTGAGATACAAAAATTTTTGTTTCAAATATTGGATAGTTTATGTGTGGCTGCCAAATCTCATTTAAAAACATATATGCCAGGCTATACCCATCTTCAAAGGGCCCAACCCATCACTTTTGCGCATTGGTGTATGGCTTATGCGAATATGTTTAAAAGAGATATTATAAGACTTCAAAATACATATTCCTTAATGAATGAATGTCCCTTAGGATGTGCAGCTTTAGCCACTACAACCTATTCAATTGATAGAGAATATACGGCAAGTCGTCTAGACTTTCTTAAACCAACTGATAATTCTTTAGATGGAGTCAGTGATCGAGACTATTGTGTAGAACTATGTTCAGATTTATCACTCATTATGGTGCACCTATCTAGAATGAGTGAAGAAATCATTCAATGGTGTTCATTAGAATTTCATTTTGTCGAACTCGATGATGCGTTTAGTACAGGATCAAGTATCATGCCACAAAAGAAAAATCCCGATATTTGTGAGTTGATTCGTGGAAAAAGTGGTAGAGCTATTGGAGATTTAAATACATTGTTGGTTATGTTGAAAGGTCTTCCTTTGGCCTACAACAAAGATATGCAGGAAGATAAGGAAGCCGTATTCGATTGTATCGATACAGTTAAAGAATGTTTAGATGTTTTTATTCCGATGTTTCAAACAATGAAGATTTGTAAAGATAATATGATGCATGCCTGTTTACATGGCTTTATTAATGCGACAGATCTTGCGGATTATTTAACGAAGAAAGGTTTGCCATTTAGAGATGCTTATCATATTGTGGGACAAATCGTAGGATATGGTATTGAAAATAAAAAATCATTGAATGAATTATCTTTAAAAGAATATAAAAAGTTTCATGCTTCTTTTGAAGAAGATGTATACCAATATATTGATATTGAAACTTGTGTAAACAATCGAAAAGTATATGGTGGACCAAGTCCAGAAAGTGTATCGATTCAAATTCAAAATGTTGAAGATTTTATAAAACAAGAGGCATGTTATGAATAAGGTATATATTGATGGACAGTCTGGTACAACAGGACTAGAAATCGTAAAAAGACTGCAGGATCGTAGTGATATTAAATTGTTGATGATACCTGAAGATAAAAGAAAAGATGTAGAAACAAGAAAAGAATATTTAAATTCGGCCGATTTGGTTTTCCTTTGTTTACCAGATGCGGCAAGTGTTGAAGCTGTAAGCTTGATCACAAATTCAAATGTCAAAGTTATTGATGCTTCAACAGCACATCGGACTGTGTGGACATATGGATTTAGTGAATTAGGCTATAAGGATAAAATTGCATCAAGTCAATATGTTGCCAATCCAGGCTGTCATGCATCAGGCTGCATATCTATTTTGTATCCTTTGATTCAAAAAGGCTTGGTGAATCAAACAGAACAGTTTTCTTTTTTCTCTTTAACTGGATATTCTGGTGGAGGAAAAAAGATGATCTATCAGTATGAAAATGAAAAAACAATCGATTTAGAAGCGCCAAGAATTTATGGCTTAAATCAGTATCATAAACACTTACCAGAAATTAAAAAGGTGTGTGGATTGGAAAAGGATGTGTTTTTAAATCCGATTGTCTGCGATTACTATCGTGGTATGGCAGTTAGTTTAAATGTGGAAATGGATTATGAAAAGATTTATCTTGTTTTGAAAGATTGGTATAGAGATTCAACTTTGATTCAAGTTGAAAAAACAGATTTAGGAATGATCAGTGCCAATACAATGGCAGGACTGGATTGTATGAAATTGATTGTATCTGGTAATAGTAAAATGTGTACGATCACAAGCCTATTTGATAATTTGGGAAAAGGAGCTTGTGGTGCAGCCATTCAAAATATGAATATTATGTTAGGCTTTGAAGAAGTGGAAGGATTGAATATAGAATGAAAGTTATAGAAAACGGGGTATGTGCTGCGATCGGATTTAAGGCGGGGTCTATCCATTGTGGAATTCGTAAGAATCAGACAAAAGATGATTTGGCATTAATTGTATCGGATACAATTTGTCAAACGGCGGCCGTATACACAAAGAATAAAGTAAAGGCAGCTCCTATACTTGTCACAAAAAAACATTTAATAAATGGTATGAGCCAAGCCATTATTGTCAATTCTGGAAATGCGAATGCTTGTAATCCAAAAGAAATTGAAAATGCTGAATTAGAAGCACAATGTGCAGCTGATTATTTAAATATGGATGTAGAGAATGTGTTAGTCGCATCAACAGGAGTGATTGGACAGGTTTTGCCTATTGAAAAGATTCAAGACAAAGTAAGTGACATTAATTTATCATCAGAGAATAATTCAAATGCAGCTAAGGCTATTATGACAACAGATACGAAAGAAAAGACAGTGGCTGTTGAGTTTAAAATGGGGAGTGTCACATGTCATATGGGAGGTATTTGTAAAGGAAGTGGAATGATCCATCCAAATATGGGTACAATGTTAGCTTTTATCACAACGGATTGTAAAGTGGAACAGAATGTTCTTCAGTCTTGTTTACTCGATAACACAAATAAAACATTTAACCGTGTCAGTGTGGATGGAGATACTTCTACTAATGACATGTGTATTGTGATGGCTAACGGCACGGCACAAAATGAGGTGTTTGAAAAGGAAGTATTTGATCAAGTTTTACATTTTGTGATGGAAGAACTCGCAAAAAAGATTGCGGCCGATGGCGAGGGTGCTGGTAAATTAATGACAGTAACTGTGAATGGTGTAGATACTTTAGAAAATGCCCAAACTTTGGCAATGTCCGTATGTTCTTCTTCTTTAGTTAAGGCAGCCATGTTTGGTGCGGATGCCAACTGGGGAAGAGTCATTTGTGCACTTGGCTATTCGGGTGTGGAATTTGATCCAGAACTTGTAGATATTTCATTTAAATCCAATGATGAAATTCTTTGTTGCGAAAGCGGGAAAGGCTTAGATTTTGATGAAGAAAAGGCGAAATCCATTCTTTTACAGGAAGAAATTGAAATTATTTGCGATATGCATAGTGGAAATGAGTCATGTACTTGTTGGGGATGTGATCTAACATATGACTATGTAAAAATCAATGGAGATTATAGAACATGATCGATGCGAATGTACTTGTAGAGGCTTTGCCTTATGTTAAAGAATATTCAGGACAAATCGTAGTTGTGAAATATGGTGGAAATGCCATGATTGATGAAGAATTGAAGGCTGCCGTTATAAAGGATGTAACATTATTAAATCTATTAGGGGTACACGTTGTTTTAGTACATGGTGGTGGTCCTGAAATTAATGAAATGTTGTCTAAGACAAACAAAGAATCAAAGTTTTTAAATGGTTTACGTGTTACAGATGATGAAACAATGGATATTGTTCAGATGGTTCTTTGTGGAAAAGTAAACAAAAATCTAGTCAATCTATTAGATAAGGGAATTGGATTGAGTGGAGTCGATGGTAGTTTGTTTGAGGCGAGTTGTTTAGATTCAAAAATGGTCAACGTAGGAAAGATAGAAAAGGTAAATCCCCAAATTATTTTGGATACCTTTGAAAATGGCTATATTCCCGTTGTATCAAGTGTTGCTAAGGCAATAGATAAACTAGGTATTTACAATATCAATGCCGATCTTGCAGCTAGTGAGCTAGCGATTAGTCTACATGCCAAAAAATTGATTTTATTAACGGATGTCAAAGGATTGATGAAAGATCCTAAGGATGAATCTACTTTGATGGAAAGAGTCAAGGTATCTCAGATTCCTTTATTAAAGAAAGAAAAAGTGATTACGGGTGGTATGATCCCAAAAATCGAATGTTGTGTAAAAGCCGTGCGTGAAGGTGTTGAAAGTGTCAATATTCAAGATGGAAGAGTCATGCACTCTTTGTTGATAGAACTATTAAGTGATGAAGGTGTAGGAACCTTGATTGAATAGGAGGAAAGTTATGGAAGAATCAATGTATTTAATGCATACCTATAATCGTTTCAACATTGAAATGGAAAGTGGGCAAGGATGCTATTTAAAAGACACAAATGGGAAAGAATATCTCGATTTAACAAGTGGAATTGGTGTGAATTGTTTAGGTCATAATCATCCTGTGCTTGTAGATGCCATTCAAAAACAAGTGGCAACTTTAATGGAATGTTCCAACTTGTATTACAGTAAACCAATGGTGGATGCTGCTAAAAAGTTAGTTGAATATACTGGACTTAGTAAGGTATTCTTTTCAAATTCAGGAGCCGAAGCCAATGAAGGAATGATCAAACTTGCCAGAAAATATTCCTATGATAAATATGGAGCAGGAAGAGATGTCATCATTACTTTAAAACAATCTTTCCATGGTCGTACCATCACTACTTTAAAGGCGACTGGACAAGATAAATTTCATCAATATTATTTTCCATTTACAGAAGGATTTGATTATGCTGCCGCAAATGACATTGAAGATTTAAAGAAGGTAGCCAATGAAAAAACGTGTGCCGTTATGGTGGAATTGATTCAAGGAGAAAGTGGAGTTGTTCCTTTGGACAAAGAGTATGTCAAAGCGGTAGAAGAATTCTGTCATTCTAAGGATATTTTAATCTTGGTTGATGAAGTACAAACTGGAATAGGGCACACAGGAACATTATTCTGTTTTGAACAATATAATGTTTTACCTGATATTGTCACAACCGCAAAAGCTCTTGGTGGAGGTGTTCCAATTGGAGCTGTGATTACAGGAGATAAGTGTAAGGACACATTTGGTCCGGGAGATCATGGTAGTACATTTGGTGGCAATCCATTAAGTTGTAAAGCTGCCGATACAGTTTTATCTATCGTGACAGAACACGGTTTTCTAGATCATGTAAAAGTTGTAGGTGCAGCTTTAAAAACAGGTATTGAAAATATTCATTCAGACAAGATCAAAGAGGTTCGTGGAATTGGTTTGATGCTTGGAATCGTTGTAGATCCAGATAAAAGAGCCGATTATGTACAGGCAATGATGGATAAAGGATTATTAACACTTACGGCAGGTAAGGATGCGATTCGTTTACTTCCACCATTGACATTAAGCTTAAAAGAGGTGGACGAAGCATTATCAATTATGAAGGAGGTGTTTGAATGAAACACTTATTAACGATGGAACAATTGAGTGAAAAAGAAATTCTTTCCATTTTAGAATTGGCGGATCAATTAAAATATGAAAGAAAACATCATATTGAACATCCTTTATTAAAAGGAAAAAGTATTGGCTTGATCTTTCAAAAGTCTAGTACAAGAACGCGTGTTTCCTTTGAAACAGGGGCTTATCAATTAGGAGCACAACCTTTATTTTTATCAAGTAGAGATCTACAGATCGGAAGAGGGGAGCCTGTACAAGATACAGCACGTGTTTTATCGCGTTATTTAGATTGTATTATGATTCGTACGTATGAACAAAAAGAAGTGGAAGATTTGGCAAACTTTGGATCGATTCCTGTTATTAATGGGTTAACGGATTATTGTCATCCATGTCAAGTGTTGGCTGATCTTATGACAATTCGTGAAAAATACGGACTATTAAAAGGCTTGAAGATGTGCTATATCGGAGATGGAGACAATATGGCTAATTCCTTGATCGTAGGTGGATTAAAGGTTGGTATGAAGGTGAGTGTAGCCACTCCAAAAGGATATGAGCCTGACAAGCATGTTTTAGAGTTTGCGAAAGATTTCAAAGACTTTGAACTCACAAATGATTGTATCAAGGCTATTCAAAATGCGGATGTTGTCATTACAGATACTTGGGCAAGTATGGGTATGGAAGCTGAAAAAGAAAAGCGTGCTAAAGATTTTGCAGGTTTCCAGGTTAATGCCGAATTGATGAAATATGCCAAAGCCAATGCGATGGTACAACATTGTTTACCAGCTTATCGTGGTCAGGAAATCACAGAAGAAGTATTTGAGGCCCATGCGGATGAAATCTTTGAAGAAGCAGAGAATCGTCTACATGCACAAAAGGCGGTCATGGTTCAATTGATGAAAGAAAAAGAGGATTAATTTCCTCTTTTTAAATACATTTTGTGATTTTCTTGTATAATTCAATACCGCTTAATAAGACTTCTTCGTCAAAGTCAAACTTGGCATTATGAAGTGCATATGGGGTTTGTGTGCCTAAAAAGAAGAATACGCCAGGCACTTCTTTTTGGTAGTACGCAAAGTCTTCGGCAATCATTTCAGGATTTCTTAATTGTCTGATTTCTGGGATTTTAGAAATTAGATCACTCACTAATTTCTCATCATTCATAACAGCTGGATAGCCTGTATTGATTGAAATATTGACTTTACAATTGTACTTCTTTTCTTTATCTGCACAAATTCTAAATATTTCTTCTTTCATGGAATCGAAGATATAATCTTGAAAAGCACGTAATGTTCCTTCAAGTCGAGTGTGTCCACTAATTACATTTCGTACAGTACCACTTTCCATTCTTCCAAAGCGAAGTAAGCGATAATATTCATTTGGGATTTCTTTTTCCATCGCATAAATTTCTAAAAGGATTTCAGCTCCAATTTCTAAGGCGTCAATTCCTTCTTTATATTTGGCGGCATGACTTTCTTTTCCATAAATATCAATGTTGATTTCACTAGCGCGAGCCATAAATTCATTTTTTCGTGTGGCGACAACCCCTTTTTCAAGTACAGGCCATAAGTGAGTTCCAAAGATATATTGAACATGATATTTTTTTAGAATGTTATCTTCACAAATTAAATGTGCACCTCCTGGACTTTCTTCTCCGGGTTGGAAAATTAAAAGAATGTTTTTATCTAATGTTTTGTAATATGTATTTAATTCTTTCGCAAATCCTAGAAGCATGGCCATATGCCCATCGTGTCCGCAGGCATGCATTTTACCTGGGTTTTTACTTTTAAATTCAAGATTTGTTTGTTCAGTCACAGGCAGTGCATCCATATCGCTTCGAAAGGCAAGAGTGTGTTCTTTTTGATTGTCAAAGTAAGCAAATATTGTACTTTTAAGTGGTACAGAAACTATACAATCGAATTCTTCTAATACACTTAAAATGTAATTTGTGGTTTCTGGTAAGTCTAGTTCTAATTCGGGAATCTGGTGAAGGTCTTTTCTATATTTTTTAATGGTTTCTAACATAAATTTCTCCTTTTTTGTATATTTTACATATAAATGTAATAAAATACAAATTATCTTGAAACAAAATGTAAGTAGTGTTATAATTTTCACATCTTAGGATAGAGGCGCGAATACGACAAGTAAATACAGAGCTGGCGAGCGTTTGATGTATTTATGAAGCAAGTTTGCCGAATGTGTTTTTTAGGCATAAAGAACATGTGGGCCAATGGAGAATATCTGTTGGACTGTCTACGCTAGTAGGAGTGCTATCAAATGATTTTGTTTTTATTTACATGTCAGTTTGATGGCTGGCATGTTTTTTAGTTTTAAGAGGTGAATTATGAAGATTTCAAATGTGGAAGTAAAGGATTTAGTAAATACATATGGTAGTCCTTTGTATGTATACAATCAAAGAATGATTGAAGATAAATTGAATGCGTTTAAAAATTGTTTAAAAAGTTCTGAATTTGAATGTGATGTGATCTATGCATCCAAGGCTTTTAACTGCAAGGCCATGATTCAATTGGTGTCAAAGATGGATTGTTCTTTAGATGCTGTCAGTGGTGGAGAATTATATACGGCTTATGCAGCTGGATTTGATATGGCTCGTGTTTATTTTCATGGCAATAATAAATCGATGGATGAGTTGAAAATGGCTTTGAAGTATAAAGTGGGAACGATCATTGTTGATAACCTTATGGAAGCTCAATTGTTGAGTGAATTGGCTAAGAATATTGATTATACTGTATCCATTTTATTAAGGGTCAACCCAGGTATTGAAGCACATACTCATGAATATATTGTGACAGCTAATATTGATAGTAAGTTTGGAATTTCAATTGAGAAAAAATCAGGTATTTTAGAATTGATTCAAATTATCAATGCTTGTCCAAACTTATCTTTTGATGGATTCCATGCACATATTGGATCGCAGATCTTTGACAAGGAAGCCTTTGTACAAGAAGTCAATAAGGTGTGTGAGTTTGTTTCAAACTTAGGTGTTGATGTATCCACATTAAATTTTGGTGGAGGTTTTGGCGCTGTATATACGGATGAAGATACACCCATTCCTGTGGATATAGTATGTGATACTTTGATTGAAGCCGTGAAATGTAATATAGAAAAATATGCATTAAATATCAATAAAATTTGTATTGAACCAGGACGAAGTATTGTGGCGGAAGCGGGAAGCACAGTTTATACAGTTGGTTTTATGAAGGAAACACCGCATAAAAATTATATCTTTGTGGATGGAGGTATGAGTGATAATATTCGTCCTGCATTATATCAGGCTAAATATAGTTGTGTGATTGATGGAAAAGAAAATGAAATGGCAAGTAAACACTACAAAGTTGCGGGTAAGTGTTGCGAATCTGGAGATGTGATCATTGAAGATGCATACTTACCTGAAGCAAAACCGAATGATTTGCTTGTAGTGAAAACTACAGGTGCTTATGGTTATTCTATGGCAAGTCACTACAATAAAGCGTGTGGCTTACCGGTCATTTTTTGTAAGGATGGAAATAGCCAGTGTGTGATTCGTGGTGAAAATTATGAAGATTTGATTCGATTGGAGAATGATTTATGCGCATAAAGTTTAGTAAGTATCATGGTTTAGGAAATGATTTTATTCTTACAAGATATATTGAAGGTATTGATATTCCAACATTGGTTCAAGCTTGTTGTTCTAGACATACAGGTATTGGTGCGGATGGAATGATTTTTGTGAAGGAAGATCCACTTGAAATGGTTTACTACAACCAAAATGGTTCTAGAGCTCCGATGTGTGGCAATGGCATCCGTTGCTTTGCGGCTTATTGTTTTGATGAAGGTATCAATACAGATGAAGTTGTTCCTGTACAAACCTTGGCTGGTGAAAAAATCGTACATCTTATATCTACGTCTCCATTTGAAGTTTGTGTAGATATGGAACAACCGTTGTATGATAATCATTTGATTGATGTAGATGAACATGAAAATGTGTGGAAAAGAGAAGTTTGTGGAGTGGATACATATAGTTTGTTTATGGCCACAACCCATACGGTTGTCTTTGTGGATGATGCGTTTAGTGAAAAAAATGTTGAACTAGGAAGAAGAATTTGTCACGATCCCTTATTTAAAAAACAAACCAATGTGAATTTTATACAAGTGATAGATGATACACATATTACGGTTATGACTTATGAAAGAGGCTGTGGTATTACGCTTGCGTGTGGAACGGGCGCTTGTGCAAGTGTTGTCGTCGCAAATAAATTGGGCTTTGTTCAGAGTGAATGTGAAGTTCAATTAAAATTAGGTAGTTTAAAAATTGAAGTGAAGGACCATGTATATATGACGGGCCCTGCAAAAAAGATATGTGAAGGAGAATTTGTATGTTAAAAGGATCAATTGTAGCTTTAGTAACACCATTCCATGAGGATGGTACAGTGAATTTTGAAAAGTTAGGTGAATTGTTGGATTGGCAAATTGAAAATTCAACAGATGGAATCTTGATTTTAGGAACATCGGGAGAAAGTAGTACAATGACGCACGAAGAAGATGATGCGGTAGCTCTTTATACGATTGAAAGAGTCAATCATCGTGTACCTGTTATTGTAGGAGCGGGTTCAAACTGTACGCAAACGGCTTTGGAAAAAAGTTTGAAGTATCAGAATATGGGGGCTGATGCCTTACTGTTGATTAGTCCTTATTATAATAAAGCCAATACGCAAGGTATGATTCGTCACTTTACAACGGTTGCAGATGCCGTTCAAATCCCTATTATTTTATATAATGTGCCAGGACGTACGGGTTGTCACATTGATGAAGAGGCGGTTAAAGTATTGAGTAAACACCCAAATATTTGCGGCATCAAAGAGGCGAGTGGAAATATCAGTTATGCCACAAATATTGCGCGTTATTTAAGTGATGACTTTGCGATGTATTCAGGAAATGATGACATGATTACTTCGATGATGGCACTAGGTGCTAGTGGAGTCATTAGTGTTTTGGCAAACTGCTTACCTAAAGAAACACATGAAATTGTGCAGGATTATTTGGATGGAAATGTAAAGGCAAGCTTAGAAAAACAATTGAAATATTTAGATTTGGCTATGTCACAACAAACAGTTGATAAATAGCCATTTTTATAGGGGAGTATCAG
>NZ_JAJDMK010000189.1:0-596 GCF_020593575.1 Holdemanella sp. DFI.5.55 | reverse complement strand
TATAATGCGTATTAAAAATATATAATATATGTAGAAATAGTTCGGAGTTGATATCATGGGTAGACCTAGAACGAACAATGTTCAGATCAATATTGCCATTCCTAGTGAATGGAAAAAAGAACTGGAAAACCTTGCCAGAATCTATTCGGTTGAAGAAGGTAAAACAATTACTTTTCTGGATTTGATGCGTAGAGGTATTCAGGAAAAGTATCAGTTAAAAGATGTGAATAATCATGAAAAATGAGAATTATCATCGTGCTTCTCATTGTAAGTATTTAGTTCAGTATCATATTATATGGTGTCCAAAGTTCAGATGTGATGGTATGGATGAAACTTTGAAGAAGATTCTTTCTGAAGTTTGTGATGCGTATGGATATATTATAAAAGCTTTAGAGGTCATGCCTGACCATATACATATTTTTGTGGACTGTCCTGTAACGGTTGCACCTTGTGATGTTGTTCGAACATTGAAATCTATGAGTGCAATCCAATTGTTGAAGGCCTATCCGGAATTGAAGAGATTCTATGCGAGATGTGGAAAATTATGGTCAAATGGATATTTTATATCTTCTGTAGGGCATATCAGTGAAGCTGCA
>NZ_JAJDMK010000188.1:0-606 GCF_020593575.1 Holdemanella sp. DFI.5.55 | reverse complement strand
AATTACTCGACACTTGTCGCAGATTGGTTTAACAGATGGTCTTACTTTCATCTTTATTCGTCTCCTTATTTGCGTCTAAATGTAATACGCCCACGTGTTAAGTCATACGGTGAAATTTCAACGGTAACACGATCACCTGGTAAAATGCGAATGTGATGCATACGGATTTTACCAGAAACGTGAGCTAGAATCTCGTGTCCGTTTTCCAATTTAACTTTAAAAGCTGCATTGGGTAAAGTGTCAACTACGATACCATCAATTTCGATCATATCTTGTTTAGCCATGAATCCTACACTCCTCCTTCTATCAAAAAATGAAATGATGTTAGGCATAATATGCCATCTACCATTTTAACAAAAAAGTGCTAAATATCCAAGTAAAATTTAAAAAAAACACAACTTTATTAAGTTGTGTTATTAACAAGTGGTGGAGAAGGACAGATTCGAACTGCCGAACCAAAAGGAACTGAGTTACAGTCAGCCGCGTTTAGCCACTTCGCTACTTCTCCAGTTTTTAAAAAAAAGAACAATCAGAAGATTGTTATAAACAAAATGGAGCAGGTGATGAGAATCGAACTCACGTAGTCAGCTTGGAAGGCTGAAGTTC
>NZ_JAJDMK010000187.1:0-616 GCF_020593575.1 Holdemanella sp. DFI.5.55 | reverse complement strand
AGTGTCAAAAAAGAAGTAGAGATCCTCAAAAAGAAATACGAAGATGATCTGTTGGCTGAAATCAACGAGGATAGAGAATGTATAGGTAAAGAGTCCTTTGATTCAATGGTGCATACAGAATATGTACATGATGAGGAAACGGGTGAAGAAGTAAAAAAAACTTCAACTAAAACAATTACAGAAAGCACTATAGATCCAGAAAGTGGCTGCTTCCATAAAGGTGAGAAGGAGAAATGTTTTGCGTACTCGCATCAAACTTTCTGCGATAAGAATTCGTTCGTATTGGCAGTTACAACAGTTCCTGGAAATGTACATGATAGTGTTAGTTTTTTTGATGCCTATGAAGAATTGATCAATGGAAAATATGGATACCTGATTAAGAATGTTTCATTAGATGCCGGATACATGACACCCGCAATATGCAGAGCCATTGTACAAAATGATCAGATTCCTTATATGCCATATAAAAGACCAATGACCAAAAAAGGCTTCTTTAAAAAATACGAATATGTCTATGATGAAGAATACGACTGTTATCTATGTCCAAATGATAAGATCCTAATGTATACAACTACTACAAGAAATGGATACAGACAATATAAATCTGATCCAAAAG
>NZ_JAJDMK010000186.1:0-669 GCF_020593575.1 Holdemanella sp. DFI.5.55 | reverse complement strand
TGTAAGTTTATGATAGTAGTTACCGCCAATCAATCCAGCAGTAAAGGACATACTTTTAATCATTGTTTATGTATGTCCTTTACAACCGGAGCAACCGGTGGAGAATACACCCACAGGTTAACGCAAGCAGAAATGCCAAGTCATTATCATGATATTCATTCAAAATGGGATGGTTCAGAAGATACTGGTATCGAAAACTGGTTTGTTGCAATGGACATTGGCACAGTATACAGCAATGGAGGATGGCTTCAAAATGGCATGCCAGCAGGTGGCAATCAGCACCATAACAATATCCAACCATACGTTACAACATATTTTTGGAAGAGAACCGCTTAATTAATTGGTTCTCCGCCAAAAGAATACAACAATGTATGGCTGAAGGTTATTATGTGGAGTTCCGTCTCCAGTTGTATCTGTTTTACTTGTCCACTGATTAGAATCCCACACATGTTGTTTGCCTGTATTCGGAGCCATTTCCCATCTAGGGGCGCCATCCATAACTGTTCCATCCGGAAATATATGATGATGAGATGGCATTTCATTTACTGTTAGCTTATGTGAATATTCTCCTTTACTAGAATTCGCAGTAAAGGACATACATAAACAATGATTAAAAGTATGTCTTTTACGTCTAATTCTACTGGTGGAGAATACTACCATACATTATCA
>NZ_JAJDMK010000185.1:0-676 GCF_020593575.1 Holdemanella sp. DFI.5.55 | reverse complement strand
CAAGGAATGCATCGATACGTTTACCTATTCATACAAGGATGATTACGGGAATGTCATAACTCGTAATATAAAAGAAAAAAGAACAGTTACCTATAACTTCAGTCTCGCGAAGAAGAAACTGATGGAAATCAATAGAATGATTGAAAAAGCCAAGGCACACCGTGCATGCCAGGCCAAAAAAGAAGAATATGGTGAATCATCAAAATATATGCAGTTTCTAGATGATCAGGGGAAAAGTATAAAACCCCAGCTAAATCAAAAAGCTATAGACAAAGACAAAGAACTAGCCGGATATAATATGCTCGTAACATCTGAAATCAATATGTCATCAAAAGACGTATACAATGCTTATCATCAGCTTTGGCAAATTGAAGAATCCTTCCGCATCATGAAGACCGAACTTGATACACGTCCGGTCTATCTACAAAAAGAAAATCGGATCAAAGGGCATTTCTTCATCTGTTACACAGCCGTGTTATTATCACGAATCCTTCAATTCAAGATTCTGGAAAATAAATACTCAGCAAGTACAATATACGATTTCATGAGAAAATTCCGAGTTGTAAGAATCAACTCAACCAGATTCATAAATCTATTAACCAGCAAAGAATTCGTAACAGATCTATCCAAAAAATTAAATCAACCAATAACAAATTATTATCTAACAGATAAACAA
>NZ_JAJDMK010000184.1:0-721 GCF_020593575.1 Holdemanella sp. DFI.5.55 | reverse complement strand
CATTGGCAAGGATTGGACTAATCAGTCCGCCTTGTGGTGTTCCTACACTTGTATCCTCATATTTTCCTTCTATCATGACTCCTGATTTGAGCATTCTCGCTATATATCTCAGATAGTTCGGGTCTGCGATATCATTTCGAAGAAATTTCATGAGCCACTCATGATTCACATTATCGAAGAATCCTTTAATGTCACAATCCAGTATGCAATTCACTTTCTTGTGCATTATTGTATTATCAATAACTTTAATCGCATCATGAGTGCTTCGTTTTGGTCTGAATCCATATGAACAGTCTAAAAATCTAGGTTCATATACATCACTAAGTATATCTGCCATGGCTCCTTGAAAGAGCCTATCTTCATAGACTGGTATTCCTAAAGGTCTTTTCTTGCCATTTCCCTTGTCGATTTCAACTCGTCTTACGGGTTGTGGCTTGTAACTAAAACTCTTTAGTCTATGCATCAAGTCATCTATATTTTCATTTAAATTTTCTTGATACACTTCCTTGGTTACCATGTCTATTCCTGGAGCTTTATCTTTCTTTTGTAGACGATGTTGTCTTATTAAAGACTCCTTGTCTACTCGATACATTAACGTTTCCAGTTTAGGATGTCTTTTTGACAATGTTCTTATATCTTGTCGTTTTGTTCCCATGTCTTTTCAACCTCCAGTGTTTTCAACATGTTTCCCTTCAAGAAACGTAACTGTGTTTCGGTCCTT
>NZ_JAJDMK010000183.1:0-742 GCF_020593575.1 Holdemanella sp. DFI.5.55 | reverse complement strand
TCTTGACTCAATTAATGGAACGGATTTAACACCAGTCCAGAAATCTCGTATAGAACTTGTAAATGACCACATCACACAATTATCATCCAATATCCAAAGACTTGATAAACTTATTGATTTAATGATTGAGCCATACGAAGACTATATTTCATTTCTGTGTCAGATACCTGGTGTTTCCATAAACTCTGCCATCACAATTCTTTCTGAAATCGGTGTAGATATGAATCAATTTACTTCTACAAGACGATTAACTTCCTGGGCAGGTTTAACTCCATCAAGTAACCAGTCAACAGGAAAGAAAAAATCCGTACGCATTTCCAGAGCCGGAGTATATCTTAAACCATGTTTGGTTGAAGTTGCACATGCAGCAGTCAAAGATAAAAACCATCCTTACTACGCCAACAAATTTAATAAGATTTCAAAACGTCGTGGAAAGAAATGTGCTTTTATTGCGATTGCCAGAAAAATACTTGTAGGCGCATATTATATGCTTCTTACAGGAGAAATCTGGAATCCTGCAGATTTAGCAGAAGTTGAAACGCCAGTTGAACAAAGAATTAAATACGTAAATCAGATATTAAACAACTACTAGATATTGGACTTACAGTTGAAGAATTAACACTAATGATTCAGCAAAATGCCAATATTATAGCAACACAATAATCTTTATATTTGGGGAAAGGGGTTTTGCACCCTTTTGTACTTCTAACTTCTTGTTTTTATAAATTTTATTTTCAGATTA
>NZ_JAJDMK010000182.1:0-754 GCF_020593575.1 Holdemanella sp. DFI.5.55 | reverse complement strand
TTATGATCACATTCAGGGCAGTGCATCATATAGTTTTCTTCAGGTTCATTTGGAAATAATTCATCGATTAACCATCTAGGTACTTCTTCTTCGTAACCGCATTTTGTACATTTCATCAATACATCTTTTTCTGTATGTTCTGTCATTTCTCTTGTCCTCCAATGGATTATATGTATAAGTATACTGCATAATGGCTCCACATTTACATTGAATTGGGTCTCTATTAAAAGAATCAATCAAATGAGTGCGGTACTTCAATTTATTGAGTTTGTTTTTAAGAGCTTTAGTTCTTGTTTCACGAGAATAATCCTTGTTCTTTTTGATTCCAAGAAGTGCATGTACTTTATCTAGAGTTTTCTTAGAAGCATTGGCATAGAATCCATAATATTGAGTGGTTAAGAAATGGTAGTCTGGTATATGTATGATGAGACGATTTATAAAGTCGATCACATTATCTGTGACATCATGACGTTTTTCATCCTTATGATCATTGTAGAACCAGCTGACAGTCTTTGATTCTTTATTGTATTCTGTGATTCTATTTTCAGCCATGGCAGGTCTACCGGCATAACGGATGAAATAGTTTACGCAGCCTTGAATATCTTTACTATTTTTATTAGATGAAGCATCGTTAGAAGCGTTGTCAGGGGATTTGAATTTGGCATAGACATAGAAACCTTTTGGGTGGTCTTTATAGAGTCTGTTCTTTTCTTCAGGTTTCTTTAAACCACCGGCTTCCTGTATGAGTCGGATT
>NZ_JAJDMK010000181.1:0-757 GCF_020593575.1 Holdemanella sp. DFI.5.55 | reverse complement strand
TTTAAAATGCTTTGGAAAGAATATGTGGATCAATGTAAAAGTACGCATAAGGTATATCTAAAGTACAGTGCATTTTGTAACAATTACTCGAGCTATGTAAAAAAGAACAAGCTTACGATGCATATCACACATAAGCCTGGGGATAGGATAATGGTTGACTGGGATGGTAAGACAATGAAGGTTCATGATCGCTCATTGAACCAGGATGTCACTGCTTATATGTTTGTAGCTGTGCTGCCATTCAGTATGTACTGTTATGTGGGGGCTTGCCCTCATATGGATTCTAAAAATTGGATCAATTGTCATATCCACGCATTTGAATATTTTGGTGGTGTATCACGTATTCTTGTTCCAGATAATCTTAAAACAGGTGTTATAGAACACAAGAAATATGAAGATCCCGTTTTAAATAAGTCCTACCAGGAAATGGCAGATTATTATGGAATGGCTATTATTCCTGCACGCGTTAAAAAACCAAGAGATAAAAGTGCAGCAGAAGGATCGGTATTCAGTGTGGCTACAACAATAATTGGTAAGTTACGTAACCGAACTTTCTTCACTTTTGAATCTTTGAATAAAGCTATCTATATTGAATTGAATGAATATAACGGATGGGCAAGCCCATCCAATACGGAGAAATAAGTCCAGTTGATGCGGTGACGAAGTCCATTGAATCCGTTGTATAAGTCCACACCTATATTTTAGATATAAACTATCATCCTCCTGTTGTAAGATAAAAACAGGTAAGTAAGTATAC
>NZ_JAJDMK010000180.1:0-766 GCF_020593575.1 Holdemanella sp. DFI.5.55 | reverse complement strand
AACATGTCGCAATATCTCCTGCACGTCTTGGTTTGATGACATAAGGAATCTTAATTCCATTCACTCTTTCAAAGGCATGTACTATATCTAATACACTATATCCTTTTCCTGTTCCCAAGTTACAAATATGAACACCTGGCGTATTGTACTTTTCAATCGCTAATACATGACCCTTTGCCAAGTCGACCACATGAATATAGTCACGAACACCCGTTCCATCTGGTGTATCATAATCATCTCCAAATACACCGAGTTCTGGAAGTTCTCCAGTAGCCACCTTCATAATATAAGGCATCAAGTTATTGGGGATTCCCTTTGGATTTTCACCAATCAAACCCGATTCATGCGCTCCAATGGGATTAAAATAACGAAGTAAAGTTACACTCATTTCTGGATTGGCGAATTGCACATCCGTTAAAATTCTTTCCATCATCGCTTTTGTTGAACCATATGGATTGGTTGTTTCACCAAGCTTGCAATTCTCTGTTAAAGGAACCACTTCAGGATCTCCATAAACAGTCGCACTTGAACTAAACACAATACTTGGAACATGATACTTTTTCATCATCTTGGCAACCACTAAAGTAGTCATCAAGTTGTTTGTATAATACTCAATTGGCTTTTGCACACTTTCACCAACCGCTTTAAAAGCAGCACAATGAATCACCGCATCCAATTTATTTTCCTTAAATACAGATTCAGTCTTTTCCTCATCTAACACATTAAATTCATAAAACTTAACATGCTTTCCTGTAATTTTATAAAT
>NZ_JAJDMK010000018.1:0-32669 GCF_020593575.1 Holdemanella sp. DFI.5.55 | reverse complement strand
CATCGATCTTCTCGGTAAGTGAAGAGTCGATTGAAAGGCTATTGATGAAAGCTTAAGTGTAGTCGAAACGTGTAAGGAACAATTAATATTGAACAAATCTTTGAGATTATTGAAATGGATTTTAATAGATGGATGTGGATTTCGCATCCATCTTCTTGATAAGTTGAAAAAATATAGATATATGCAGGATTGATACCATTTAGATAATGATATTTAGTCTTGATGTAGACGTTGTTTTAAGAAGTGTGGAGAAGTAGACATTATATGAATAACTAACTATAATAGAACTAGAAGTGAGGTACATAAAATGTCAATTATTAAACTAACTCCTGCATTTAAAGACTACCTGTGGGGTGGTACTAAACTAAAAGAAAACTATGGTAAAAAAACAGATATGGATCCAGTTGCGGAGAGCTGGGAATTATCTGTGCATCCAGATGGTCCAAGTATTGTTGCGAGTGGTGAATATCAAGGCTTATCTTTTCCTAAATATTTAGAGAAAAAAGGAAAGGGTGTTTTAGGAACAAAGGGAAACACATTTAAGTTTTTTCCAATCTTAATTAAATTTATTGATGCTAAACAACCATTATCAATTCAGGTTCATCCTGATAATGAATATGCGCTTCGTGTTGAGCATGAATATGGAAAAACAGAAATGTGGTATATCTTAGATTGTGAACCAGATTCATTTTTATATTTTGGTGTAAATAAAGAAATTACTAAAGAAGAATTTGAACGTCGAATTCATGATAATACTTTATTAGATGTGTTAAAAGCGGTTCCAGTACATAAGGGAGATGTTTTCTTTATAAAATCTGGTACAATTCATGCGATTGGTGCAGGAATTCAGATTTGTGAGATCCAACAAAACTCAAATACAACATATCGTGTTTATGATTTTGGTCGTGTTGGAAAAGATGGTAAACCTCGTGAATTACATATTCAAAAGGCGATTGATGTTTCAAATCTAAGTCCGATTGAATCTGATTTTAAACCATGTGGTCCTGAAGAAAAGAATGGTGATTGTGATACTGTTCGTTTGGCAACTTGCGAATACTTTACTACATATGAGTCTACATTGAATGGTACAACAACGCTTTATGTTGATGATGAAAGTTTTGGTTCTATCTTGTTGATTGAGGGTAATGCGACAATTGAAAATGATGGTACAACTTTAGAAGTAAATAAAGGAGATTCTGTATTTATTGATGCGAATAGTGGTGATGTAAAAATCACAGGGAACTGCCAATGGATATATAGCAGGGTTTAATCCCCTGCCTATTTTTAGTTATGAAAGAATTTCAAAAAGATTTAATAGACTGGTATATTAAAAATCATCGTCCTTTAGAATTTCGTTTAAAGAAAGACCCTTATGAAATATGGATCAGTGAAATCATGGCCCAACAAACTCGTATTGAGGCTATGCTTCCATATTTTAAAAGGTGGATGCAGCTGTTACCGAATATTGAGAGTGTCGCAAAGTGTGATGATGAGAAGCTAAATAAGTTATGGCAAGGATTAGGTTATTATTCGCGGTGTAAAAATATAAAGAAATGTGCCATAGAATGTGTTGAAAAACACAATGGAAAATTACCTTGCACAAAAGAAGAATTATTAACATTACCAGGAATTGGCCCATACACGGCAGGTGCCATAGCTTCCATTGCGTATGGACAAAGAGTAAGTGCAGTCGATGGGAATGTGATTCGTGTATTTTCTAGGTTGTATGATATTTATGAGGATGTTACCAAGACAAGTGTGAAGAAACAGATTGAAATGTTAGTAGATGAAAGTCTTCCTTCAAAAGAAGAGATTTCTTACTATAATCAAGCGTTGATGGAACTGGGAGCACTTATTTGTATTCCCAAAAGTCCAAGGTGTGATATTTGTCCAATCAAAAAATATTGCGAAGCTTCAGATCCTGCTTCTTTGCCTTATAAGCCAAAGAAAAGTGCACGTAAAATCGAGTATAAACATGTGTATGTTTGGATACATCAAAATAAGGTTCATGTTGTAAAAAGAGCGGATACCGGTTTGTTGGCAGGACTTTATGGCTTTGATGAAACGAAACCAGAACATATTATAGAAAGTATTGAATTAAAACCTTATATACATATTTTTTCACATGTGGAGTGGCATATGGATGCGACGTTGTGTATAGTAGATAGGGAAGATTCAAATTATAAAACAATTGAAGAAATAGAAGAGTATATCGCATTACCAAGTGCATTTATGCCGTTTATGAAACAAGTAGAGGAGTATTTATGGAAAAAGTAGAAATTGAAAGTTTTACTTTAGATCATACTAAAGTAAAAGCGCCTTATGTGCGTTTGATAAGTGAAGAAAAAGGACCTAACGGAGATATTGTATCAAATTTTGATGTTCGCTTATGTCAACCGAATCGACAAGAGATACCAACCGGAGTTATGCATACTTTAGAACATTTGTTCGCATTATATCTTCGCCCTAGAATTACTGGGTATTTAGATTGTTCACCATTTGGATGTCGTACAGGATTTCACCTTTTAGCATGGGGAAAACATTCAAGTAAAGATGTTGCGATTGCCGTAAAAGAAGCTTTAGAGCTAATCACAACTACAGAATGGGAAGATGTTCCGGGTACAGAAGAAAAAGAGTGTGGTAACTACAAAGATCATTCTTTATTTGGCGCTAAGGAATGGGCAAAAGAAATTTTAGAGAAGGGAATGAGTTGCGACCCGTTCGAAAGAAAAATTGTGTAAGAGAATGTGAAATTCTCTTTTTTTATTTGAGTTGCCCTATTTATCGTGTCGTTTCTATGTTAAAATATAGTATAGTCTTTAAAAGGAGAACTTATATTATGGCAGGAATTTTTGGAAAATTATTTTCAGAAGAACAACGTGAATTATCTGCATTAGAAAAGATTGCAGATCAAGTATTAAAATATGAACCAGAAATGCAGGCATTATCAGATGATGAGTTGCGTGCAAAAACGGATGAATATAGAAAAAGAATTGCGGATGGAGAAACGGTAGATGATCTTCTTCCTGAAGCGTTCGCAACAGCTAGAGAAGCTGCTTATCGTGTAATCAACGAAAAACCTTATAAAGTTCAGATTATGGGTTCGATTGCGATGCACAAAGGTGATATCTCAGAAATGAAGACTGGTGAAGGTAAAACTTTAACAGCTACAATGTGTGTATATTTGAATGCACTTGCAGGTCAAGGTGTTCATGTAATCACAGTCAATGAATATTTGGCTGGTCGTGATGCTGCCTGGATGGGTGAAATTTATCGTTTCTTAGGTTTAACTGTTGGTGTAAATACACGTGATTTAAAACCAAGAGAAAAACGTGATGCGTATGCATGTGATATTACATATACAACAAACTCAGAACTTGGATTTGATTACTTGCGTGACAACATGGTTACAGAAGTTGAAGACCGTGTAATGCGTGGTCTTCACATGGCTGTAATCGATGAAGTTGACTCTGTATTAATTGATGAGAGTCGAACACCATTGATTATTTCAGGTGGTAAAAAACAAACCGCAAACTTATACATTCAGTCGGATCGTTTTGTGAAGACTTTAATAGCTCCAGAATATGAAACAGATAAGTTTACTCATGAAAAAACTTTGATTTCTGGAGATTATGATATAGATGAAAAGACACGTCAGATCATGTTGAGTGAAGATGGTGTTCATAAGGCAGAAAAATTCTTTAAGATCAAAAACCTTTACGATATTGAACACACTCAACTTGTTCACCACATTAACCAGGCTTTAAAGGCAAACTACATCATGATGCGTGAAGTTGAATATGTAGTTAGTGATGAAAAAGAAATTGTTATCGTTGATCAATTTACAGGTCGTATGATGCCAGGACGTGCATATTCAGATGGTTTACACCAAGCTATTGAAGCTAAAGAAGGGGTTCCAATCAAAGAAGAAACTTCGACTTTGGCGACAATCACATACCAGAACTTCTTCCGTCTATATGAAAAATTGGCTGGTATGACGGGTACCGCAAAAACTGAAGAAGAAGAATTCTTATCAACTTACAATATGAAAGTTGTTGTTATTCCTACAAACCGTCCAGTAGCTCGTAAGGATCTTCCTGATGAAATCTATGCACATAAAAAAGATAAATATGCTGCATTGGTACGTGAAGTAAAACGTTTGTATGAAACAGGACAACCAGTTCTAGTTGGTACGATTGCGGTAGAAACAAGTGAGGTTATTTCACAATTATTAAATAAGGAACACATTCCTCATGAAGTATTAAATGCGAAAAACCATGCTCGTGAAGCAGAAATCATCGCAAAGGCGGGTCGTCCAAAATCAGTTACAATTGCGACAAACATGGCTGGTCGTGGTACCGACATTAAATTAACAGAAGAATCACGTAAATTAGGTGGTTTAGCTGTATTGGGTAGTGAAAGACATGAATCTCGTCGTATTGATAACCAGTTGCGTGGACGTTCTGGTCGTCAAGGAGATCCTGGTTTCTCACGTTTCTATGTATCTTTAGAAGATTCATTGATGGTTCGTTTTGGTGGCGACAAGCTACAAAAGCTATTTGAAAAAATGGGTGATGAACAAATTGAATCAAAGGCAGTTACAAAATCAATCACAATGGCTCAAAAACGTGTTGAAGGATATAACTTCGATATGCGTAAACAATTGTTAGATTATGATGATGTATTACGTCGTCAACGTGAAATTATTTATGCACAGCGCAATCGTATTTTAGAAGCAGATGAAGTGCATGATATGGTTCGTGTTGTATTTGAAAAAACAATTGAACAAACTTTACAAGCTAATTTATCGGATCAAAAGAAACAAACAATCGATGTTGCAGGCGTTGTTAAATCCATTGAAATGATGGGTATGGCTGAAGATAAGGCGATTCGTGCAAATGAACTTGAAGGAAAGTCTTATGATGAAGTTAAAGAATATTGTGTAAATAAGATTTGGAATGAATATGAAGCTGAAATCAAAGATGTTAAGCGTCAATTCTTGCCTTTTGAAAAGACAGTTGTGTTACGTAATATTGACCGTAACTGGATCAACCATATTGATATGATGGATAAATTGCGTAGTGGTATCTATTTGCGTTCTTATGCACAAAATAACCCTCTACAACAATATGTACAAGAAGGATTCGATATGTTTGAAGAAATGAATCAAAGAATTGATCGTGAAATCACATTCTTTTTATTAAAGGTTCGTATTCGTAAGGAGCATGCAGCTTAATGGAACTATATGAATTGAAACAAGGAGTGAGTACTCACCTAGAGAAATTACATTCTTTAGGTGAGTCACTTTGACTTATCTAGTAAAAATAAACAAATTGAAGAATATGATAAACAAACTTTAGAACCAGATTTCTGGCAAGATCAAAAAAAAGCTCAACAAGTGATTCGTGCAAAAAACGCATTAAAAGATATTGTGGATTGTTATGAAGAATTAGATTTACAATTGACTTCACTAAATGATACGGCTGATGAATTAAAGTCTGAATTTGATGAAGAACTGATGATGATTGCCGAAGAAGAATATGCGGATATGGATAAGAAATTCGAGAATTTTGAAATCCAAGTCTTATTAAGTCATGAATATGATCAAAACAATGCCATTTTAGAAATTCACCCTGGAGCTGGTGGAACCGAGTCTTGTGACTGGGCAAGCATGTTGTATCGTATGTATACAAGATATGCAGAAAAACATGGCTTTAAAGTGAGTGTTCTAGATTATTTACCAGGGGATGAAGCTGGTATTAAAAGTGTAACTTTCCTTGTCGAAGGAGATAAGGCTTATGGCTATCTGAAATCCGAAAAGGGAGTACATCGTTTAGTTCGTATTTCGCCATTTGATTCAGGCGCTAGAAGACACACTTCTTTTGCGAGTTTAGATGTTATGCCTCAATTTAATGATGAAATTGAAATTGACATCAAACCAGAAGATTTGATTGTAGAAACAAAACGTGCTTCAGGTGCTGGAGGACAGCATATCAATAAAACGGATAGCGCGGTTCGTATGGTGCATAAGCCAACGGGTATTGTGGCTACATGTCAAAATGGACGTAGTCAGCATGAAAATAGAGAAGAATGTTTGCGTGTCTTAAAGTCTCGTTTATATCAATTAGAAATTGAAGAACAAGAAAAGAAGATTGCTCAAATTAAAGGTGTGCAGTCAGCCAATGAATGGGGAAGCCAGATTCGAAGCTATGTCATGCATCCATATAGCTTAGTTAAAGATGTTCGTACAGGTTATGAAACAAGCCAAGTTCAATCTGTATTAGATGGAGATCTTGATGAATTCATCTTTGCGTATTTAAAATCACAAATTCAATAAAATCCAATCGAAAGGTTGGATTTTTCTATATTCGCTCATAAAAGTGTAAAATACTCTTATCAAGAGGTTAAGAATATGAATGTATATTATCATTTACCGGGCTTATTTGAATTCTATGAATTTTATAAAAAGTTTTTGCCCCTATTTAAAAATAAATCAGAATATTTCTATGACTGGTGTAAGATTGGCTCTATTTATGGCTCACCATCTGATTGTATATGGTCTGGTGGACGCATCAGTTATGCAGATTGTGATCCAAAAAAAGTATTTGCTTTGATGAAAGAATACAATATATCTTCACGTCTTACATTTAGTAATTCTTTGATTGAAGAAAAACATTTATCCGATATAAAATGCAATGAATTATGTCGATTGTTGAATTTAGATTTAAACAATGGGATTATTATTCATTCAGATTTATTGATGAAATATTTGAAATCAAAATATACAAATCTATATTTTGTATCTTCAACCACAAAAGTATTAACGGATTTTAATGATTTTGAAAAGGAAGTAGAAAATTCAGACTTTACGTATGTAGTCCCTGATTTTCGATTGAATAAACAATTAGAAAAGTTGAATTCACTATCTGAAGTATATAAACCAAAGGTAGAATTTTTATGTAACGAATGTTGCTGGTATGGATGTAAAGATCGTAAGGAATGTTATAAATCGGTTTCTAGACAAAATCTAGGTATTGATTGTATGGATCATGTATGTAAGGCCCCTTTTTCAAAGGAAGGGTATCGTTTTTCTAGAGTGATGGAAAATCCTGCATTTATTAGTTTAGAGGATATTTTAAATATCTATGTTCCTATGGGCTATTCAAATTTTAAAATCGAAGGAAGAGATTTAGGAAGTGCCCTATTATTAGAATTTATTCTTTACTATATGGTAAAACCACAATACCAAATTCATGTTCGTGAAGCAATGTATTTAGATGCAATGTTAGACTTGTTTTAGGAGAAAATGATGATTGAAAAAAGACACACAGTACGGAAATATTTAGATAAACCATTAGATGTTGATTTAATAAGTTTATTAAATGCACGTATTGAACAAAACAATGAATTGTATGATTTGACATTGAAACTCGTGATGAACAACTCCGATGGTATTTCTAGTTTGGCTAGACTCATGTCGAATAATACGGTACAAAACTATATCATTCTTGCAGGTAAAGAATGTTCAAGTTTGGATGAGAAGATAGGCTATTGTGGCGCTGACTTAATTTTGTATGCCCAAAGCCTTGGGCTAAATACATGGTGGTGTGGAGGTATGTTTAATGGCAAGAATGCTCTTAAACATTTATATGATAAAGATGTTAGAGTCAATGGTGTCATCGCGATTGGATATGGAAAAACACAGGGTGTACCGCACAAATCAAAGACAGCTGATCAAATTAGCCATTACCAAGGAGTAGTTCCAGATTGGTTTAACGCGGGTATCAAAGCTTTATTATTGGCACCAAGTGCTTTAAATAGACAGCCGTATATAGTAAATGGTGTGGGAAATAAAGTGAGTTTTAAAGTGAAAAATGGACCTCTATCACAAATCGATTTAGGCATAGGAAAATATTTCTTTGAGCTTGGTGCAGGTAAATCAAATTTTGAATGGAGTTAATATGATACATATTGAGGATGAAATCTTTTTAAAGAAGAAATTTGATTTTGAAAAATTGAAAGAATTTGGGCTTTGTTTTGAGAATAACACATATATTTATTCAGAAGACTTTATGGATGGAGATTTTAAAGCTGTCATTGAAATATCGGATGTTTTAAAAGGTAAAGTCATTGATAATTTCAGTGATGAAGAATATATGCCGCTACGCATCGAATCCTATGATGGAGAGTATATCTGTAAAGTTCGTGAAGCATACAAATCCATATTAAAAAGAATTGCGGATGCATGATGTACAGATGTGTTTTTTGCGAGTGATCAAGCCAATCGCATTGCGAATTTGATTTATGAAAGGTATGGTGTAAAACCAGATTTTCCATGGAAGGATGACAATGGTGTTTTTCGTCATTTAGACAATAATAAGTGGTTTTCCCTTATTATGTATGTTTCGTTAGATGCCCTTTTAAAAAATGGGGATAGTCATATGTTGAATATAATGAATGTAAAGATTGATATCTCAAAAAGAGATGAACTATATGAGATAAAAGGAATTTATCCAGCTTTTCATATGAACCATAAAACATGGATTTCGGTTGTACTAGACGATACAATATGTGATTATAAAATAATAGAACTTATACAAAGTAGTTTTGATTTAACAAAATAAGGAGAGAATGATATGTACGGAATTATCGCAACATGGAGAATGGCTTTAGAAGGAATTTCAAAAGCAGATTCTATGTTAAAAAATAACGAAAGTGCAGCAGATTCGATTGAAGAAGCAATCAAAGCTGTAGAGGATTTTGAATACTATAAAAGTGTAGGATATGGAGGACTTCCAAATGAAGAAATGGAAGTGGAATTAGATGCTGCTTTTATGGATGGGGATACACTAGAATTTGGATGTGTTGGAGGCGTTAAAGATTTTGCCAACCCTGTTAGTATTGCACGTAGTCTAATGCACTATGATGCCAACAACTTCCTAATTGGTCAAGGTGCTGAAAAATATGCTTCAAGACATGGCTTTGAAAGAAAAACAATGCTTACAGATCGTGCCAAGATTCATTATCACAATCGTACAAAAGAAATCACAAATACGGAATTAAAACCATATTCAGGACATGACACAGTAGGTATGGTTTGTTTAGATACTGCAGGACATATGACAAGTGCTACAAGTACTTCTGGATTGTTCATGAAACATCCAGGACGTCTAGGCGATTCGCCTGTATGTGGTTCTGGATTCTATGTAGATTCTTTTGTTGGAGGAGCGAGTGCTACAGGGTTAGGGGAAGATGTTATGAAGGGCTGTGTTTCTTATGAAATTGTTCGCCTAATGAAAGAAGGCATGCATCCTCAACAAGCGTGTGAAAAGGCTGTACACGATTTTGATTTAGAATTAAAACGAAGAAGAGGGAAAGCTGGAGACATGTCTTTGATTGCGATGAATAATAAGGGGGAATGGGGTTGTGCTACAAATATTGAAGGTTTTAGTTTTGTAGTGGCAACTGAAAAACAAGTCCCAACAGTATATTTAGTAAATCATGATGAGGATGGAAAATGCACATTTGAAGTCGCAAGTAAAGAATGGATGGACAACTATATGGCTACGCGCACAGCTCCATTAGTAAGGAAATAAAATGGAAGAGGCATTATTAAAGAAAATCGATGAAATCAGCGAAGAGATGATTTCAGGAATCAAAAGAATTGTTCAAATCGATAGTGTACAAAGTGAAGCTAAGCCAGGTATGCCTTTTGGAGAAGGCGTAAATAAAGCTTTAGAAGAAGCATTGAAATTAGCTCGTGAATTAGGTTTTGAAACAGAAAACGTCGATCATATGGTGGGTATTGCCAAATATGGTCAAGGAGAAGACTATATTGGCATTATGGGACATTTAGATGTTGTACCTGTAGGAGAAGGATGGAATCATCCTCCGTTCTCAGCTTATGAAGATGAAAATGGCAGAATCTTTGCCCGCGGCATTTTAGATAATAAAGGGCCGACTTTATCTTGTTTATACGCATTATATGCCATAAAGGAATTGAAAATTCAGTTAAAGCGTCCTGTTTATATTTTGTTTGGAACCAATGAAGAAACGGGATTTGAAGATTTAACACATTTCCTTGAAGTCAGAAAACCACCTATTATGGGCTGGACACCCGATTGTAAATATCCGGTTGTATATGCGGAAAGAGGAAGAAGTACCTATCGTGTGAGTACGGCTGTTAAAAATAAAACTGTATTCAACCAATTTGTTAATGAATATATTTTATCAGATAATGGATTTGGAAATAAATTGGGACTAAACATGGAGGATCCTGAATTTGGTAAAATGCAGATGAGCAATAAAAAGCTGGTGGATTTAGAAGGAAAACTTGGCTTTGACTTCTCTTTTAGCTATCCTGCAAGTATTAGTAATGATACAATAGAGGTGACAATCAAATCTAAATTAAGCAAAGGACTACAAGTAGAATGTATACATAATTATGATCCTGTTTATTTTGATAAAAATGGATTCTTATGTCAAACATTAAAGGCGACTTATGAAAAGGTAACAGGCATGGATGGGACGCCAGTTACAACTACGGGTGGAACTTATGCGAAGATCATGCCAAATATAGTTCCTTTTGGACCTAGTTTTCCTGGACAAAAGGGCATTGGGCACAATCCGAATGAATGGATGGATCGTAGTGATTTGATTTTAAATGCGAAAATATACGCATTAAGTATAGTGAGGTTGGCTAATGGAGAGAATGATTGAAGTATGTGCAGGTAGTTATCAAGATTGTATAGCTGCATATCAGGGTAGTGCAAAAAGGGTTGAATTAAATAGTGCGTTAAGTGTTGGTGGCTTAACGCCAAGTGTCGCGAGTCTAGTTCGTGTAAAAAAAGAAACAGACTTAACTGTAATTTGTATGGTACGTGTGCGTGCTGCTGGTTTCTGTTATGAAAAAGAAGATGTAGAAATTATGTTTGAAGATGCCAAGATTCTTTTAGAGCATGGAGCTGATGGAATTGCATTTGGTTTCTTAAATGAGGATGGCACAATTTGTGAAGAGGACACAAAAAGAATGATCGACTTAATTCATTCATACAATAAGGAAGCTATATTCCACAGAGCTTTTGATGTTACGCCAGATGCGTTTGAAGCCATTGAAACATTGATTGATTTAGGGGCGGATCGCGTACTTACAAGTGGACAAAAAGCAAAAGCTATGGAAGGTATTGATTTAATTAAAGTATTGAATAATCAATATGGTGATAAGATTCAGATTCTTCCTGGCAGTGGAATGAATGCAGAAAACGCAAAAATGATGATGAATTATACAGGTGTATATCAGGTGCATTCGTCTTGTAAGAGCTATAAGGCAGATGCGACAACAACAAAAAATGGCGTTTCTTATAGTTACTTGGCTAGTCCACATGAAAATGACTATGATGTAGTGGATGTAGAGTTGGTAAAAAAATTAGTTGATAGTATAAAGTAAGGCGGTTTTCCCGTCTTTTCTTGTACTAAGTTGTAAGGAATGATATAACTTAGTAAATGGAGATCTTATATGTTTGTTGGTAGAGAAAGTGAATTAATAAAATTAGAAAAAATGTATTCAACGAATGAATTTCAGTTTGCGGTAATCTATGGGCGTCGAAGAGTAGGAAAAACAACTTTGATTCGTGAATTTTTGAAAAATAAAGAGAGTTTATTGTACGTTTCGTTGGAAGGGACACAAAAAGAAAATTTAATTGGATTGTCACGAGTGGTTTCGAAGAATGATTCAATCGTATACGATTCATTTGAAAGCTTATTTAATGCGATTGATAAAATGTTAGAAACAAATCAAAAAATAGTTCTTGCGATTGATGAATATCCATATTTAGCCGAAAGCTATCCGCCTATTTCTTCTATTATTCAAAAGCATATTGATTTATGCTGGAAAGATAAAAATATGTTTTTAATTCTGTGTGGTTCAAGTATGAGTTTCATGGAAAATCAAGTGTTGGGATATAAAAGCCCACTATATGGTCGAAGAAGTGCACAATTTAAAATTACACCTTTCACATTTTTAGAACGCAAAAAATGCTTGTGAATTATGATAAAGAAAGTCAGGCAATCGCATATGGCATAACAGGAGGAATTCCTGAATATCTTTCAAAAATAGATACAAACAAATCTTTAGATGAGAATATATTAGATTTGTTTTTTGATGAAAATGGAACTTTTTTTGAAGAAGCAACTAATCTTTTAAAACAAGAAATGCGAAATCCCGCAAGCTATAATAGTATACTTGGCGCCATTGCTTCGGGGGCTAGTCATTTAAATGAAATCGCAAATAAAGTGGGTCTAGATACGTCTGCTTGCAGTAGTTTATTGAAGTCTTTGATTGAATTAAACATAGTCGAAAAAATATATCCTGTTACTGAAAAAGAATCAAGTCGAAAAACAATATATGAAATAAAAGATACAATGTTTTTGTTTTGGTACAAATTTGTAAGACCAAATTATTCAAATATACAAATGGGTTTGGGCCGTATTATATATGGTCAATACGTTAAACCAAAAATATCGGATTATATGGGGTATGTTTTTGAAAAAATGTGTACAGAATATATATATCAAGAACAAGTTTTCCTGACATTACCGTTTATTCCGGAAAAGATTGGCAAGTGGTGGGGGAATGACCCATTAAAAAAAGAAGAAGCAGAAATTGACATAGTAGCCATAAATTCAGATTCGTGCTTATTGTGTGAATGTAAGTGGAGAAATAAAGAATTAGATAGTCGAGTTTTAACTGTTTTAAATAGCCGAAAAGATATTTTTAAATATAAAAATAAGAGTTTAATGGCATTTTCTAATTCTGGCTTTACAGAAGATGCGATAGAATACGCAAAAAATAATGATATTCGATTAGTTTCGTTTGAAATGATGTAGATGTGCTACAATAGACGTATTAATGGAGGTTGTTTACTCATGAAGCGTAATGAACAAAAAATAGAAAACACTTGGAGAACAGAAGATATATTTAAAGATGAAGCAGCATTTCTAGCTTGTTTAGATACTTGTAAAGAATTAGGAAATGAGCTTTGTGCATGCGATGGAAAATTGGATGATGCATCCAACTTATTATCATTTTTAAAGGGATATGAAAAATTAACATGTCTATTAGATGATTGTTTAGGCTATTCTTCTTTGTTGTCAGATCAAGATACGGCAGATGCCCATCATCAAGAATTAAAAGGAAAAGCCAATGCATTAGCGGTTGAAGTTTTTACTAAGCTATCTTTTAGTGATGTACAAATCATGCAGATTGAAAATTTAGAGTCTTTTTATGCATCTGAACCCATCTTAGAAAGATATCGTGTATATCTAGAAGAAGTATGTCGTTTAAAAGAACACGTATTATCTCAAACAGAAGAAAAATTAATGGCATCCAGTTCATTGATGCAAGACACACCTTATTCGATTTTTGGAATGTTGAACAATGCGGATTTAAAATTTGAAGATGCGATCGATTCAAAAGGAAATAAACACACTTTAACTACAGGTACATTTATCCATATGTTAGAGCAGGAAGATGAAGTGCTAAGAGAGAGTGCATATCGTAATTTTTATGCAGGCTATGGTTCTATGATCCATACTTTAGCTGCTTGTTTAAATGGACAGACAAATCAGTTGAAATTTAATAGTACAGCACGTAAATATGCATCGAGTTTAGAATGCGCAGTCGATGCGAATAATGTTTCACCAAAAGTGTATGAACAATTGATTGAAACGGTACATAAAAATATCCATGTTTTACATAAATATATGCGAGTTCGTAAAGAAGTTATGAAGAAAGATAAACTTCATATGTATGATCTATATGTACCTATGGTCAATGAATGTAACGTTCCTGTATCTTTTGAACAGGCCAAAGAAGATATCTTACATTCCGTTCAATTGTATGGAACAGAATATGCCAATGTTTATGAAAGAGGATTAAATTCGCGTTGGATCGATGTATATGAAAATGAAGGAAAGCGTTCAGGCGCATATTCTAGTGGACAAAGAGTACATCCTTTTGTCTTGATGAACTTTGCAAATTCTTTAGATACAGAATTTACTTTAGCTCATGAAATGGGGCATGCGATGCATTCCTATATGTCTACAAAATATCAGGCTCCATTAGATCGTCACTATAAAATATTTGTAGCCGAAGTTGCCAGTACTTGTAATGAAGCTTTATTGATGGATTATTTGCGCAAACAAAACTCAGATCCTAAATTCCAGGCTTATTTGATAAATCACTTTATGGAACAATTTAGAACTACATTATTTAGACAGTGTATGTTTGCGGAATTTGAAAGGATCATCAATGAAAAAACAGCAAACAACGAAGTTTTGACAAGTGATACATTGAATCAAATCTATGCGGATTTAAATAAATTCTATTATGGAGAAGATGTGATTGTGGATGATGAAATTAGTATGGAATGGGCTCGTATTCCACATTTCTATATGAATTTCTATGTATACCAATATGCGACAGGATTTAGTGCAGCTATGGCTCTATCACAAAAATTGCTTCATGGAACACAAGCTGATATTGAAGCATACTTATCTTTCTTAAAGGGAGGATGTACAAAGTCTCCAGTCGAATTATTGCGTATGGCTGGGGTTGATATGGCAAGTCCAAAACCAATTGAAGATGCGATTGAATTATTTGATTCTTTAATTGATGAATTTGAGAGTATTATGAAGTAGAAAGTCGTTTGATTTTCTACTTTTAGTCATTTTAAAATTAGTAATAAATAAATGATAAAAAATGATACATTCATTTTCAGAAAACAGATGAAAATTATGGTATGATATTCATTGAGGTGAACCTATGAATAAGTTGGAACAAGCACGTACGCAAATAGATGCGATTGATCGTGAAATGGCTAAGCTATATGAAGCCAGGTTGGATGCCGTTAAAGATGTGATTGCGTATAAAATAGAAAATGATTTACCAATTCTAGATTCAGGTAGAGAGCAGGTTGTAATTGAAAAGAATCTGCAGTTTATTCAGAATCCGGGTTATAAAGAATATTATGAGTCTTTTATAAAGTTCATTATGAAAGAATCGAAGGCCTATCAAAGAACGTTGCAGTCTCATGATAAAGTTGGATATTGCGGAGTTGAAGGTGCCTTTGGGCATATGGTGAGCGAGAAGTTGTTTCCTTCCAATCCAAAAGTGGGCGTTTCTAGTTTTGAGGAAGTTTTTCAAATGGTTGTCCATTCAGACGTACAATATGGTGTGATTCCTTTTGAGAATACGAATTCTGGATTGGTTGGAGAAGTCTTAGATTTATTAATGGAATATCCAGTGTATATTCAGTCAATTTATGATCAAAAGATTGAACAATGTTTACTTGGAATTCCGGGCAGTACATTAAAAGATGTGGAGTGGGTCTATTCAAAGGATCAAGCACTTTCACAGTCTAAAGAATTTTTAAAGGAATTAAACGTACAAACGGTGGCCTATCCAAATACGGCGATGGCAGCTCAATATATTTCAGCACAACAGGATGTGCATAAAGCAGCTATTGGTGCTAAGGAAAATGCAGAGCTGTATGGCTTAAAGGTGTTGGCTACAAACATTCAAGAAAATGCGACTAACACAACGCGATTCTTAGTAATTGGATTAAAGCCACAAATGCAGGGCAATCGCTTTAGTATGGTTCTATCGGTTAAACATGAGAGTGGCGCTTTGGCAAAGATCATTGATTGTATTGCCAAGAATGGATTGAACATGGAAAGTATTCAGTCTAGACCGATGAAAAATAAACCTTTTGAGTATTTCTTCTTTGTCGAAATTGAAGGGGATATGTCAAAGGCAAATGATTGTATTCGAGAGGTACAGTCTGTGTGTGAAAGTGTAAAAGTATTGGGAGCATATACTTTAAAGGAGGAAAAATAAGTATGAATTTTGTGAAGGAAAGTGTCAATCAAACACCAATCGTAGATACTGTATTCTCAATTGTTGCCAAGGCAAAAGAGGCTAAGGCTAAAGTGGGAAGTGAAAATGTTGTAGATGCGACAATTGGTTCTTTATATGATGAAGAGGGAACTTTGGTTGCCTTAGACAGTGTATTTAGTTCATTAAAAAACTTGGATAATAAAGTATTGGCAGCCTATGCAGCTAGTTTTACAGGAAATCCAGACTTTAGACAAAAAGTATATGACTGGGTATTAAATGGGAATTCACACTTAGAACATGAAGTTATCGCAACACCTGGAGGAACCGGTGCTGTTGGTATGACTTTACAAGAGTGTCTAGATGAGGGACAAACAGTTGTCTTGCCAGAAATCGCATGGGGATCTTATGCACTAATGGCGCAGATGCACAATTTGAATGTGGAAAAATATAGTTTATTTGAAGAAGATCACTTTAATTTAAACTCTTTTAAATCGGCATGTAAAAATGTGATGGAAAAACAAAATCGTTTAGTCATTGTGATCAACGATCCTTGTCACAATCCAACTGGTTATTCTTTAAGTGAAGACGAATGGAAAGAAGTCATTTCTTTCTTGAATGAATGTTCAAAAACACATGCCGTAGTATTGTTGAATGATATTGCGTATATTGATTTTTCTTCTAGACAAGAAAAGGCGAAAGAATATTTTGCACAGTTTGATCAAATTGAGAAAAACTTCGTCGTAATTGTCGCATTTAGTTTATCAAAATCAATGACGAGCTATGGACTTCGTTGTGGTGCTGCCATTGTGTTAGGACAAGAAAAAGAAGCAGTGCAACAAGTGAAGATCGTATTTGAAAAGGATGCGCGTGCGACTTGGTCAAATATCAACAATGGGGCTATGGCTACATTTGTAGATGTATTAGACAATCATAAAGATGCGTATGATAAAGAAAGATTGCACTATGTAAATTTATTAAAAGAACGTGGAGATATCTTTGTCAAAGAAGCGAAGGAAGTGGGATTAAAACATTATCCTTACAAAGAAGGATTCTTCGTAACTTTATCTATGGATAATGAAACACGTGACAAATTCCATGAGGCATTAATGGAAAACAACATTTTTACCGTCAAAGTAAATTTGGGTATTCGTGTTGCGATTTGTTCTTTATCGGTTGAAAAGACAAAGGGACTCGCAAAAAAGATGAAGGATATTTTGGATACAGTAGCTTAATACTGTATCTTTTTTTTCATCCACATATGTGGGACTCCTTCATCATCGTCAATTTGACCAAACTGAATATAGCCTTGTTTTTCGTAAAATGGGTGGATACGAACTTGTGCGTGTACCACAATTAAGTCTCCGTTTAATTTTTTGATTTCATTTTCGGCACTTTCAAGTAGTAAATTACCCATATGTTGATTTCGATATTCCTTTAATACAGCCACCCTTCCAATGGTATAGTGATCGTTTTCTTTGAAGAAACGACATGTTCCGATGGGTTTTCTTTCATCAAAGGCAACAATATGATGACTAATAGTGTCGATTTCATCAAATTCGTTTTCAAAGCCTTGTTCTTTCACGAATACTTCAATACGAATGTCTTTGGCTTCTTGTGGTAAGGTTGTATACGTTTTTGTGTTCATAATCATTCTTCTTTCTTTTCTCATACATTAACAACTCAAAAATAGAAAGTCAAATTTGTGGTATAATAAGGAGTAAGTTAGGTGGGAAGAAATATGCGCATTTATGAAGAATCTTTAAATCGTTTTATTAAAAATTCATGGATATATTATGAGGCAAATGATCCTTATTATGCAGGTAAGATTGAGCGTATCTCAATTGAAAGAGTGCATGATCGGATTTTATATTATGAAGTAAAGGCTATTATTCAAACGCGTTGGAATGAGGAAATTATTAATTTTAGAGTGAATGAATATGGTACGATATTAACTACAAATTGTACATGCTCACAAGAGACACATAAAGGGTGTGTGCATTTAGTAAGTGTAGTGCGTGCCATTAATGCGATCAATCCCCAGATTTTTCCGTTTTGTGTGGAGTATCAACAATATATTGAAGAAAAAAATCGGCAGGAAGAATTGGAAAGAAAGCGTCGAAGAATTCATAGCTTGAATCAGACGGCATTTGATTTTCTAAAAGAAAAACAAGAAGATAAAGTTAACGATTTCTTTAAGGAAAACGAGAATCGAATTCGTTTGACGTTGCATCCTACAAATTCATATTATTATGATCAGGCAGCGTTTAAATTAAAGATTCAAGTGAATCGTGCATATATAGTAAAGAATATTCAAACTTTAATGCTAGGCTTTTTTGAAAAGAAATTGGAATCTTTTGGGAAAAACACACAGATTTATTTAAATCCAGAAGATTTGGATGAGCCAAGTCAAAAGATTTATGCATTTTTGATGAAATATACTTTTTCAAAAGATTGGCAAAAAGACGGGGAAATCTATTCGGAATGTCTGGATGATTTCTTTGATTTAAATGTATCTTTGCCTAATGACTATACCGAATTTAAAACGGATGAAAAAGATATAAAATTAGTTATAAAATTGGTTGAATATGATGATTGTTTCGAACTCAATGTAGATTTGGATGATAATTTTCTAATTGGTAATAAACATTTGTATGTAGTGGATTATAAAAATATTACGCGATACACATTGGATGCGGATGGCTTTTTAGCTTCACTTGCGTATAATGTTTCGCAAGAAGATGGTTGGTTGATTAAAAAAAGTGATTTTAGAGCTTTTTACTTACAATGCTTGCAGCCATATATGGATTATATTCAATTAGAAACGAATGTAGATGTAGAAAAATATGCGACTGTAATTGAGAATATTCGTGTGTATTCAGATCTTGAAAATGCGAATATGATTGTATGGGGAAACTATCTAGAAAATAATCAAAAAAAGAGTTTTTTCACAAATACAGATTCCAACCAAATTGCCAGTATAGAAGCAATTATTTCGCATTATGCGGTAAAGATTGAAGATAATAAGGCTGTATTTAAAGGTCGAAGCGATGCGTTATATAATTTTTTGGATCATGGAATTCCTTTGATTCAAAAACAAGCGGATGTGTATGTGTCTGAGGAATTGAAACGTTTAAAGAATCGTCACAGTATGAATTTAAGTGTTAAGGTCTATGTTCAAAATGATTTATTGAAGGTGGAACTAGATAGTGATGTGAACGCAGATGAATTGTCACATATTTTAAATGCGTATCGAAAGAAGAAAAAGTTTTATCAGTTAAAGAATGGCGAAATGATTGATTTGGAAGATACAGGTTTAGAACAGTTGAATGAATTGGCTTTTACAATGAATTTAACGACTAAGGATTTCAAGAAAGAAACAATTGAAAAACCAGCATATCAGGCTTTCCATTTAATGGATGTGGATTCAGAATTGGATGTTCGTAATGATGATTCAGTTACAGAATATACAGATCGATTAATGAAAGTGAAAGAACAAACGATTCAATTGAAGGATGAATATAAATCTTTATTGCGCACGTATCAGCAGCAGGGCATTCAATGGTTGTATGATTTGAAAAACATGAATTTAAATGGAATTCTTGCCGATGATATGGGACTTGGAAAAACTATTCAAGTATTGGTATTTTATGAACAGTTTGTTTCAAAGGATAAACCGAGTTTGATTGTATGTCCAAGTAGTCTAATGTATAACTGGATGTCAGAAATTGAAAAGTTTAAGATTGGTGTGGACGCTGTTTGTGTTACGGGAACGCAAGAAGTTCGTAAAGAGATTATTCAGGAAAATCACGAACTCTATATTACGACATATGATTATTTGCGTAGGGACGTTGAATTGTATATGCCTATGGAATTTGAATATATTGTTCTAGATGAGGCACAGTTTATTAAGAATCCTAAGACAAAGAATGCGCAAAGTGTAAAGGCTTTAAAAAGTAAACATCGTTTGGCATTAACAGGAACGCCAATTGAGAATAGTTTAAGTGAATTGTGGAGTATCTTTGATTTCTTGTTGCCAGGCTATCTATATAGTTTGAATTATTTCACAAAGAATTTTGAGAAACCCATTCAGATGGGGGATGATGACAGACAGTCCAAACTTCAAAAGTTGGTGTCGCCATTTATTTTGCGTAGAACGAAAAAACAAGTGTTGAAGGATTTGCCGGATAAGGTTGAGAAAGATATGTGGTTAAACTTTAGTCCGGAGGAAAAGCAGTTGTATCTTGCAAATCTTGCCCAAGTCAATGAGCAGCTTCAGCAACAATTAGAATTGGAACAAGTGGATTCGATTTTGATTATCGCGATGATGACGCGTCTTCGTCAGATTTGTTGCGAACCAAGAATGTTATATGAAAACTATAAGGGTGAAAGTACAAAGTTTACAATGTGTCTTGAATTGATTGAGACATTAAAAGAGAATGGTAAGAAAGTCTTGTTGTTTTCAAGTTTCACAAGTATTTTTGATTCCTTTATCGAAGAGTTTAAGCAGCGAGGCATCAAATACCATATGATTACAGGTGCAGTTGATAAGAAGAAACGTAAAGAAGAAGTAGATGCTTTTCAGAGTGATGATTCGGATGTATTCTTAATTTCATTAAAGGCCGGTGGAACTGGGCTAAATCTGACTAAGGCACAAGCTGTGATTCATTATGATCCTTGGTGGAATGTGAGTGCGCAAAATCAAGCAACAGATCGTGCGTATCGTATTGGTCAGACAAAAAATGTGTTAGTGTATCAGTTGTTGATGAAGAACACAATAGAAGCGAAAATCTACGAGATGCAGAAGCGCAAAAAAGAGATGAGTGATATATTTGTCGAAAATTCAAATGGTGGCATTTCGACTTTATCCAAGGAAGAATTGAGAGATTTATTCTCTATGGAATAGGAACTATATAATTTTTTGAAATATATAGTTCTTTTTTATAAAAGTGTGTTAAAATAGAAGTAATGAAAGAGATTACAAAACGGTGATAAAATGAATAGAAGTGCAGGAATCTTATGTCCTGTTTTCTCTATCCCTGCAAATCAAGGGATTGGTGATTTAGGGCAAAAAACAATTCGAATGATAGATATTATTGCGGATGCAGGGTATACCATATGGCAAATCTTGCCTTTGCAGATGACAGGCCCCACTCATTCTCCATATCAGACATATTCTAGTTTTGCGGGAGATCCTATCTATATTAACTTGGATCGTTTGTGTGAAATGGGGTTGTTGACGCAAAGCTCAATTGTGAATTGTAATAAGTTTAAAGACTTTGTTGAATATGACAAGATTCGTGAATTCAAGGAATCTTATTTTCAAAAGGCCTTTAAAGTTTTTAAAAAGGAATTTGATTCATTTAAAGAAGATTTTGAAGCATTTAAGCGTGATGCATTTTGGCTAGAGGATTGGTCTGCCTACTCTTTATTTAAGAGTTTTTATAATGGGGCTCCATGGTTTGAGTGGGAAGATGAATATAAGAACTGGCCAGAAAATCGTGATATTGATTTGGATGATTATAAAGATGAGATTTTTTATATTGAGTTTTTACAGTTTGTTTTTTATAAACAATTGGATGAAATTCAAATGTATGCGCACGCAAGAAATCTTAAAATCATGGGAGATATGCCATTCTATGTAGATTTAGATAGTGCGGATGTATGGTGCAACCGTAAAGCTTTCTTATTGGATGAAGAAGGAAAACCAGAATATATTGCGGGTTGTCCACCAGATTATTTTAGTGAAACTGGACAACGTTGGGGAATGCCAATTTATGATTTTGATGCGCAGGAAAAAAATGGATATCTTTTCTGGTGTAATCGTATGAGTTGGATGAATCGTTGTTATGACATGGTGAGAATCGATCATTTTAGAGCGTTTGATACATATTGGAAGATACCAGCGTCTTGTCCAACAGCTATTGAAGGAAAATGGATCTTAGGTCCAGCTCATAAATTGATGGATGCGATTTTAAAGGCATGTCCAGATATTGTTTTAGTGGCTGAAGATTTAGGTTTGATTCGTCCTGAGGTTATTGAACTTGAGGAAGATTATGGAATTCCAGGAATGGATGTTTTATTGTTTAGAATGGAAGCTAAACAATTAAAGAAAAAGGCAAAGAAAAACTCTGTATTATATACAGGAACACATGATAATGCGACATGTAATGAAGATTATTATACGTATGATTCAAATAAGCGTATTAGTTTGCGTCGTTTCTTTAAAAATCAGGGATATTCAAGTCGTTCTTTTAATGAGATGCTTTGTCAATATGCTTTAGATACAGATGCAGATACAGTAATTCTTCCTATTTGGGATGTTTGTGGATATAAAGAAGAGGCACGAATCAATACACCAGGAACAGTATCAAACAAAAACTGGACTTGGAAGTTAAAAGATTTTAAGACATTTCCAGATAAGGTAATGAAGACAAAAGAATGGATTGAAAAATCGAATCGCTAAGGGGCATGAACTTGCTCCTTTTCTTGTGTATTGTTAAAATAAGATGGAGGTGGAAACAATGAAAAAGTTAATAACGATTTTATGTTCGTTTGTTCTATGTATATCTTTGTTTGGATGTCAAAAAGAGACAAAGGATTATACCGCAAAGATTGAAGTGAAGGATTATGGAACAATTACGGTTAAGCTAGATGGAAAAACAGCGCCTATTACAGTACAAAACTTTGTAGATCTTGCCAAATCCGGCTTTTATGATGGATTGACATTCCATCGAATTATTGAAGGATTCATGATTCAGGGTGGTGATCCAAACGGAAATGGTACGGGAGGATCCGACAAAACAATCAAGGGCGAATTCAAAGAGAATGGTGTAAAGAACAATATTAAACACAAGCGTGGTGTTATTTCTATGGCAAGAAGCTCAGATTATGATTCGGCGAGTTCACAATTCTTTATTATGCAAGAAGACAATGATTCATTAGATGGGCAATATGCTGCCTTTGGACATGTCACAAAGGGAATGAAGGTTGTGGACAAGATTTGTGAAGATGCAGATCCAATGGATGATAATGGAACAATTGCACAAAGTAAGCAGCCTGTCATCAAAACAATTACAGTATCAGAAATTAACGACTAGAGTAATCTAGTTGTTTTTTTTGTATATTAAGATTTTGGTTTCGGAACAGGAAAACTATCAAATTGTCACAATTTGTGGGTTATCATCAACGACAAAAAGGACTATCGTAATAGCCAACATTTTGTATTTGTCTGAAGTTGTTGAATTATTTTTTTACAATCATTGTATGATCACATTCGGGACATTCAAACTGGTCAAAGCCAAGATAATATGTGTGGCAAAGTAGAGAACGTTCTACATTGTCTAAAATGCATGGACGAGCTTTACCGGAAGCATCTAGTTTTTGAATGTAGTCCATATTATCGAAGAAGATATTATTGATGGGATGAATAAAATTAAAGTTTCTAACATCACAATCGAATAGGGATAGAGTTTCAATTGGGATATCGTCCATAATTGAAATATAGGATTAAATAGAGATGTAAACAAGTCTTGGCAAATGTAAAGCGCCCATACAAATCATTTTAAATGATTTGATGGGCTTTTTTTAAATGGTATCTGAGTGTAATAATTTAACATTTAGAGTGTATTGATTTTGTTCATTTGCGTTTTCATCATTGATTTCTTTTAATAAGATTTCGACTAATAGAGTTGCGATATCATCGATTGGCTGCATGATAGTAGATAATTCCGGGTATAATTGCTGGATTAATTCGGTTCCGTCATAGCCGATAATTTTTAAATCGTTTGGAATTTGAATATTTAGTTTTTTAGCGATTTTAATAACTCTGATAGCGGCTAAGTCATCTGTACAGAATAATGCGTCTAAATTTTCTGATTTGAGAATTCTTTCGATTTCAACCTCTTTAAGAATTTCATTCATATTGCTTTTGAATTCAAAAACATGAGGTTCCATTTCAAATTCTTTGATGATCGATAAATATCCGTTTAATCTTAGTTTTGTTGGCGAATCGGTATCGTTGCTTCCTGTGATGATACCAATGTTTTTAGCACCGGCTTTGACAAGAGCACGAGTGGCGATTTGTCCACCTGCATAGTTATCACTGGATACAATGGGGATATTTGGACCATAGTCTCTGTCAAAGGATACGATAGGTGCAATGACTTTTTTGTATTCTTCGATTTCTAGGTTGTGCGAACTTGTGATAATACCATCGACTTGATTCGCATTTAACATCTTGATGTATTCGATTTCTTTTTCAGGGATTTTTTCGCAGTTACAAAGAATTATTTTATAGTTTCTTTTAAATAATTCTTTTTCGATTTTTTCTGTAAGTTCTGCAAAGAATGGATTTTTTACAGAAGGAAAGATAATGCCGATAAATTGTGATTTTTTTCCTTGCAGGGAACGTGCTAGACTGTTTGGCTGGTAGTTGAGTTCTTTCATCGCTTTGTGTACTTTATCGATTGTTTTTTGACTGATATAGCCGTAATTGTTTATAACACGTGAAACGGTAGTTGGACTTACACCGGCTAAGGCTGCAACGTCTGTTAATTTTTTATTTGCCATACAAACCTCCGGATTTTTTTATAATCTTATGATACATTGTTTGCGTTTACATGTCAAACGCATAACATGTATATAATGCATAATAAGGAAGTGGAATATGGCTTGATAAAATAAATCGAAAAAAATATGTCAAACGTTTGACATATTTTAAAAAATGAATATACTTGATGGTGGAAAGGCTTTCAAAATGTTTAGGAGGAACAAACAAAAATGGGAAATGTAATAAATATTGGAGCACCATTAAGTGGAAAAAGAGTTGCCTTAAGTGAAGTTAAGGATGATTTGTTTAAGAGTTCAGCAATGGGACCAACAATTGCAATCGATGCGGATACTTGTGAATTGTATGCACCAGAAGATGCAGAAATGACAGTGGTATTTCCTACAGCGCATGCGTATGGAATGAAACTGAAAAGTGGTGTAGAGTTGTTTATCCATATTGGAATTAATACAGTTGAGTTGAATGGGAATGGATTTGAAACGTTTGTCAAACAAGGGGATGTAGTAAAAGCGAATACTTTATTGGCTAAGTTTGATAAGGAATTTATTGAATCAAAAGGAATTGATTCTACAGTTATGGTTATAGTTTCAAATGCGTCTGAATTTGAAGATGTAAAAGTGAATGAAAATTTGGATGTTGTTGGTTTGAATAGTAAAGTGTTTGAAGTGACAAAAATGGCGAAGAATGTTGTTAGAGAGGATAAAAAAATGACAAAGAATGAACAGTTGGCACATGATATTTTAGAATGTGTTGGTGGCATGGAGAATGTGAATAAAGTAACGCATTGTGCTACGCGTTTGCGATTTAATTTAAAAGATGAATCAATTGTAAAAGAGGATGAATTAAAACAATTGAATATTTTGAAAGTAATGAAAGCTGGCGGACAGTTCCAGGTTGTAGTAGGACCGGAAGTGCCTGATGTATTTAAGTATATTGGATTTACTGGAGGTGAAGATTCTAGTAATGAAACAACAGAAAAAGTATCTGTATTAAATAGAGTGTTTGATACGATTTCTGGAAGTTTTTCACCATTGATTCCTGTATTCTGTGGTGCTGGTTTGGTTAAGGCAGTTTGTGCTGTACTTACAATGTTGAATATTTTACAGGCAACCGATAGTACATATTTGATTTTATCGGCTACAGGAAACTCTGTTTTCTATTTCTTACCAGTTATTCTTGGATTCTCGATTGCTAAGAAATTGAATGTAAGTCCTTATGTTGCAGCGGCAATTGGAGCTGCATTAATGGAACCAAACTTTACTGGTTTAGCCGCAGCTGAAGGCACTGTAACATTTGCAGGAATTCCTGTTTTTGTTAGTGATTATGCATCAAGTGTATTGCCTATCTTTGGTGCTGTTCTTTTACAATATGTAGTCGAAAATTTCTTGAAGAAAATTCTTCCAAATCAAGTTCATTTGATTTTCGTTCCATTCTTGACTTTATTGGTTGTACTACCATTGACAGTATTAACATTTGGTCCATTTGGAATTTATGTTGGTAATGCATTGGCTGAATTCATTAATATTATGATGGCTAATAGTGCAATTCTTGCAGGTGCTGTTCTTTCAGCAATTTGGATCTTCGTTGTTGTGCTTGGATTACATTGGGCTATCATTCCAATTTTGATCAACAACATCGCAATCAATGGTTCAGACCCATTAATGGGTGTTTTACAAGGGGCTTCTTGGGTTGCCGTTGGTATTGCGGTTGGTACTTTCTTAAAGACAAAAGATGGTCGTTTAAAAGAAGTTGCGATTTCTGGATTTATTCCTGCATTCTTATCTGGAATTACTGAACCAATCTTGTATGGTATTATGTTCAGATATAAAAGAGCTTTGATTATTGCGATTGTTTCAATGGGTGTTTGTGGTGCATTAGGAGGACTTATCGGTGTAGCTGCAACACAGCTTGCGGGTGGAATCTTTACAGTTCTTACATATCTTCCAGTTGTGAATTATTTAATTGTCATAGCTGTAGCGATTCTCTTGCCAGTTGTATTGATAATGATTTTTGGACTTGGCGAAGAGTCTAAATAGTTTGTGAAATCACTCATCTTCAAGATGAGTGTTTCGTATTTTTAGAAAGAGGATAAAAAGATGCGATTTTCATTTTATAAAACAATAATAAATCCAGTGTTGCCATGTCATATGGAAGGTTATGCAGATCGCATAGCGACGGATATCCATGATGATCTGTATTTGAATACTTTTGTTTTACAGAGTCATCAGACTTTTGTATTTCATGTTTATGATTTAATTATGATTACAGAAGAATTTGCCAATCAAATTAAAGATGAAACGAGTAAAGAATTTAATATGAATCCAGATTGTGTATTTGTGAGTGCGATTCATACGCATTCAGGACCTAAAGTATCTACTAAGTTATTTCCAGATATTTTACCGGATGAAGAGTATTTGAATGGGTTAGTACACAAGGCTTTGTCGAATACGAAAATGTGTCTGGAATCTTTAGTGAATGGACGTATTCAATTTGGAATGGAATTTCAGGATGGGTATTATTCGAATCGAAATGATAAAAATGCGTATTTTAATAAACGGATTGATGTATTGAATTTTTTGGATGATCATGATAATCCTTGTTTTTCTCTTTGTACGATTGCTTGTCATCCTACTTTGATGTCTCCAGATTCTACAGAGATTTCAGCAGATTTATTTGGCTATATGCGTGAAGAATTTTTTAGAAGAAATGGGTATCCATTGATTATTCTTACGGCTGAAGCAGGTGATGTGAGTACGCGTTATACAAGAAAGGGTCATGGTCCTGCAGAAATTGAAAGAGTGGGAAATGCACTTGTATCTTGCATAATGGGGATTGTTGATTTTAAAGATGTTGAATTGAGTGATTTGTGTTTGAACCGGATTGATTATGAATTTAATTATAAACCAAAAGATGATAGCTTTATTCAGCAAAGTTTAAAAAAACTGCAAAAATTAATTGATTCATCAAGTAACCCAGATGTAAAAGAAGCGTATTTGGATATGTATCGAAGTGTATCTAGTAAATATGACAAAGATTTTATTCAGACAAAGTGTACGGCTTTTGTTCTTGAGGGAAAGGATTTGCGTTTTGTTTGTTTTCCAGGAGAAATTGTTTCTAATTTAGGTCTTCTTTTGCATGGCATTGATTCAAAAAAGACAATGATATTTGCGTATTGTAATGATTTTAAAGGATATGCGATTGATGAATTGAATTATGGAAAATATGCGGAGACATTTTTGAGTGATTATCCTTTTATGGAAGCGGATCGTTTTGTGGATAGAATTGTAGAGGTGTCTGGAAATGAAATATATTAGAAAAGAATTTGATATCGATAAGAGTGCTTATGTAGATGCGTATATTTTGGATGGAGAAATTTCATATCAGGTGACTCGAAAAAGACCGGCTTTGATAATTTGTCCAGGTGGTGGTTATTTAATGACGGCTACCAAAGAAAAAGAAGCGATTGCGATGGAATTTTTATCAAAGGGCTATCATTGTTTTGTGTTGAAGTATTCAACGTATTTTAATAATCGTATGACTTCTTTAAATCATATTCCAGAAGTAAATCCGAATGGGTATTTTCCCAATCAATTGTTGGAATTGATGACAACAATGCATTGGATTCATGAGAATGCACAGGAGTGGAATATTGATGCTGAAAATATTTTTGTTTCTGGATTTTCTGCAGGAGGTCATTTAGCGGCGTTTTTATCGAATCATTGGAATGATAAGGCGTATACGAATTTATTGGCTTTTAAACCGTTTGAAAATGAACTAAAACCAAAAGGGGTTGTTCTTGGCTATCCTTTATTGTGTACGGATTTGTGTGAGCATATGATGAAACAATGTGAGGATGCAGAATTGATCAAGCATCAGACAGAGTTTATTTTTGATTGTTTAGTGCAGACAAAGCAGCCGACAAAAGAGCAATTGTCAAAAGTAGATAACTTATCGGCGATTCATGAAAAGACATCGCCTACCTTTATTTGGACAACCCGAAATGATCAAATCGTGGACCCGAAAAATGCATTGAAGTATATTCATCGATTGATGGAACTTGATATTGATTGTGAATTGCATATGTATTCGCATGGTCCTCATGGTTTGGGTATGGCAACCAAGGAATATGCCAAAAATGAAAAAGAAATTGATGAGAATATTCAATCGTGGGTTAAGCTGAGTCAGGATTGGATGGAAAGACAAATACAAAAGGGTTAAGTATGGCAGTATTGGTACGTGCAGATGATTTTGGATATTGTCAAGGAGTGAATCGTGGGATTTTATTGGCAATTGAAAAAGGAGTTATAAATAATGTTGGAATGATGGTCAACATGCCATATGTCAAGGAAGCGTTTGAATCTGTGAAGGATAAAGATATTTGTCTAGGGCTTCATGTCAATATTAGTGTTGGAACACCAATTTGTGAAGTGAGTCAAATAGATAGCCTTGTGGATGGCTGTCATTTTAAGTCTTCAAAAATATATCGTAGTGCTAGTCAAGATTTTGTGGATTTAAAGCAAGCAATTTTGGAAGTGCAGGCACAAGTGGATACATTTATTCAATATGCGGGATTTAAACCGATGTATATGGATTTTCATGCGGTATTTAGTGCAAATTTTATTAAGGCGTGTGAAATTGTTGCACGTCAAAATGATATTCTTTTTGTGGGTATGAGTGAAAAGAGTATTGATGTATATGTATCGGATGAACAGAGTGATGAAAGTTGTTTAAAAGAATTTGATTCTTTTATTAAGAATCATAAAAAGGATGATGTATTGATTGTTTATCATCCAGGATTTGTAGATGAAGATTTATTACAGAGTTCTTCATTAACTACGAAAAGAGAAAAGGATGTTTCTTTTCTTGCGAGTTGTATTTTAAAGGATTATTTAACAAAAGAGAATATTTGTTTATTTAGAATAGATCAATTAAAAAGGGAGGATTCATGAGTTATCGATTGAAATATCATTTAATGCCAAAAGTTGGATGGATGAATGATCCAAATGGATTATCTTATTTTAAGGGAACGTATCATATTTTTTATCAGCAGGATGAAAAAGATATTTATGGGCGTATTCATCGTCATTGGGGGCATTATACAACAAAGGATTTTAAATCGTATGGCAAGCAAATAGATGCGAATTATGGAGATACTTCTAGAGATTGTGATGGAGCATATTCTGGAAGTGCGATTGAAAAGGATGGTACTTTGTATTTATTCTATACGGGAAATGTGCGTCATAAGGGTGATTATGATTATATTCATGCCGGTAGAGAGCATAATGTATTGCGTGTTGAATCGAGTGATGGCATTCATTTTTCAAATAAGAAGTGTTTATTACTGAATCAGGATTATCCTAGTGATTGTACGTGTCATGTAAGAGATCCAAAAGTGTATGAAGAAAATGGAATGTACTATCTTGTTTTAGGCGCTCGATTGAAAGATGATACGGGTTGTGTCTTAAAGTATAAATCGCATGATTTAGAGAACTGGGAATATGAAACGCGATATGTACCAAAGGATACAAATGGATATATGTTAGAGTGTCCTGATCGTCTAGTGTTTGATAACCAGGAATTTATTTTAGCTTCGCCTCAAGGATTGAAACAAGATGGCTATAAGTATGAGAATGTATATGATAATGGGATTTATGAATTGCGTGGAACTTCTTTAGAAAATTATAAATCTTTAGATCATGGTTTTGATTTTTATGCGGCCCAGACTTTTAGTCATACGAAAAGAAATATATTGATTGCGTGGATGGGAATGCCAGATGCCAATTATCAAACGCCTACAGAATCAGAAAACTGGATGCACGCCTTGACTTTGCCAAGGGTTCTTAGCTTTGATGGGTGTTTAAAACAGTTTCCAATTCAGGAAATTCTTGATTTAAGGCAAAATAAAAGGGTGTATAAGGATTTCTTTACAATGTCTAAAACATCAAATATTGAATTTGATGTAAATGGTGAATTTGAAATGAGATTGAATGATATTGTTCTTTCGTATAAGAATGGATTGTTCACTTTGGATGAATCAAAATGTATAAGTAGGCGTACACAAAGACATATTGAAGGAATTGATATTCATCATGTATCGGTTTTTGTCGACGTTTCTTCAATTGAAATATTTATTAATGATGGTGAATATGCACTAACTTCTAGATATTTTGATGAGTATGAAAATATGCGTGTTGTTTTTCATGGAATTGAAGAAGTAGTAGTGTATGAGATGAAAGGATTTGAAATAGAGTAATGAAAAAGTTATTAGCAATCGGAGAAGCATTAATTGATATGATTCCTAGTAATACAGGAAAAATCAAGGATGTGAATGCGTTTAGTCCTAAAGTGGGTGGAGCTCCTTTAAATGTATGTGGAGCTTATACAAAACTTGGTGGTGAATCAAATATTATCACCATGCTTGGAAATGATCCTTTTGGAAATAAAATTGTTGATGAATTAGAGTCTTTCAAGATTCATACAGATTATATTTTAAGAACAAATAAGGCAAATACATCTTTGGCTTTTGTAGCCTTGGATGATAAGGCGAATCGTGAATTTTCTTTTTATCGTAAGATGGGAGCCGACATGTTGATGGATGAAAAGGATATTCAGTCTGACTGGTTTCATAATGCGTACGCACTTCATTTTTGTAGTGTTTCTTTAGGAGATTTTCCAATGAAGAAGGCACATGATAAAGCGATTTCGTATGCGAAAGAGAATAATATGTTGATTTCTTTTGACCCAAATGTTCGTTTACCTTTATTTGAAGATCATACGTATTTAAAGAATGTCATTAATGAGTATTTAGAGTATGCAGATATTGTAAAAATCAGTGATGAAGAAGTTGAATTTATTACGGGTTATAAAACAATTGAAGAAGCATTGGATTATTTATTTAGTAAAGGAATTCAATTGGTTATTTATACAGCTGGAAGTGATGGCGCAATGGCATTCACAAAAAATCAAAGTGCTAAAACAGATGGAATCGTTGTTAAGGCAAAAGATACAACTGGAGCTGGAGATGGATTTATTGGTTCTTTCTTGTATCAGTTAGCCAAAGATGAGATTCAAGATTTAAGTGCATTGAATACAGAACAATTAAAAGAGTATTTGACTTTCTCCAATAAATTTTGTAGTTTGTCTGTGACAAAAGAAGGAGCTATTGCTTCATATCCTGCATTCGAAGAGTGTTAATCACTCTTTTTTTGTTTGACATCTTAAGTTAGCTGATGTAAACTCGATTTGTTTCAACTAACTGAGGCGGATTATGATTAATAAAAAATTATTATTTTCAGTGAAGGAAAGTATTCCTTATATTAAAAAAAATGTATTGTATCAATGGATTGGATTAATTTGTAACGCATGTTCTACGGCTTGTTTATGTTTGATTGTCACAAAAAATAGAAGTTTATCATTCATTGGAATCATTCTTGTATGTTTAATGATTCGGTATGTTGTGAATCAAAAAGCCATTGAAATGTCGTATCAATCAAGTCATATTGTAAAGGAAACACTTCGTTCTCGTTTATATAAGAAGCTATCTAAAATTGGAATTGGGTATACAAATGAGTGGAGTACGGCTGAAATTGTACAATTATCCAGCGAGGGTATTGAACAATTAGAAACGTATTTTGCGAGCTATATTCCGCAATTCTTTTATTCTTTAATTGCGCCATTCACATTATTTATTATTATTTCGTTTATGGACATAAAGGCTGCTTTTGTCTTACTGATTTGTGTGCCTTTGATTCCAATGTCGATTGTGTTTGTACAAAAGTTTGCGAAAAGACTATTGAATCGTTATTGGGGACAATACACAAAATTAGGGGATAATTTTCTAGAAAATCTTCAGGAGTTAACGACGTTAAAAATATATGAGGCAGAAGGCCATTATCATGAAAAGATGAATGTAGAAAGTGAAAACTTTCGTAAGATCACAATGCGTGTATTAACGATGCAGTTAAATTCCATTACAGTTATGGATTTGGTTGCCTATGGAGGAAGCGCATTGAGGATTGTATTTGCGTTAAATGGATATCATAGCGGTGCAATAACTATGTTTCAGACTTTATTTATCATTTTGATTTCAGCTGAATTCTTTATTCCCATGCGACAATTAGGATCCTATTTTCATATTGCGATGAATGGTATGGCTGGTACTACGTCAAGAAAAAGGACTCATAAAATAGATAAATTTTAAATTCTAAT
>NZ_JAJDMK010000179.1:0-768 GCF_020593575.1 Holdemanella sp. DFI.5.55 | reverse complement strand
CATCAAAACCATGAATGATTCTTCTTCACTATTTGTTGTTGATTCAAATAAGGATTTTACACGGAAAAGAAAACATCTTTTTGGAAGTACTCTTTTCAATGTGCTTTTATTAGAGTCTGGATCTTTAAAAGATGAAATGTTCAAATTGTTTGGATATAAGCTTGATACGCCTACAGCTTCTTCATTTGTACAGGCACGTAGTAAGATTCGTCCAGATGCATTCCGTACATTATTCAATATGTTCAATGAACGAACACAGAAAATCAAGCTTCACAAAGGTTATCGCCTTCTCGCTGTTGATGGTTCTGTTCTGCCTATCAGCAGTGCTATCAAAGATACTAAAACCACTTTTTATAAGGCCAATAATTCGAATAAACCTTTCTCCGCCTATCATCTGAATACAAGCTATGATCTATTGGAATGTACTTATGATGATATTGTTCTTCAAGGAAATGCCGTAATGAATGAAAATGGTGCATTCAATGAAATAGTGGATAGATATGATGGTCCTAAAGCTATTTTCATTGCAGACAGAGGCTATGAATCTATCAATTCTTTTGTGAAAGTAGGTATGAAGAATCATAAGTATTTGATCAGGGTAAAGGATATTCATTCTAGAACAAGCGTACTGCGAAGTTTTGGCCCTTTTCCAGATGCAGAATTTGATATGCATGTTCGCCGTACCCTAACTACTAAACAAACGAATGAAATAAAAGCTCATCCTGAAATATATAAGTTTGTCCCTAAGAATCAGAGATTTGATTTTTT
>NZ_JAJDMK010000178.1:0-779 GCF_020593575.1 Holdemanella sp. DFI.5.55 | reverse complement strand
TTCTATACGAGATTTCTGGACTGGTGTTAAATCCGTTCCATTAATTGAGTCAAGAATCATATTTGAAGAGATCACCTATATGCAGACAATCATACGATATGAATTGGTCATCAAAGCACTGCGTTCTGCGCTTATGTTGGATACACCGGATGAACAGATCGATGAGTTTATTCGTTTTTTTGGAAAACATATTGGATGTGATCGAATTTATATTTTTGAAGATAATAAAAAGAACATGTGACCGATAATACATATGAATGGTGCCGTCAAGGCATTGAAAGTGAAATTGATTATCTACAAGGCGTTGATATGGATATCATCGATTGGTGGTACAAAGCTTTTGATAAGAAAGAAAATGTGATCATTCGTGATGTTGAAACGATAAAAAATGAGCATGTGTATACATATAATACGTTAAAGATTCAAAATGTTAAGCGTCTTGTGGTATGTCCAATTCGCTATAAAAATGAAATCAGTGGTTTCTTGGGCGTGGACAATCCACCGATTGATGATCATTTGGGTTTAACTACATTCTTAGATATGATCGCAACGTTAGTTATCTCTTTTTTAAAGATTCGGAATTCACAAAATAAGTTCAAGCGTGAAGCAAAATTAAGTGGCTATTCAGCCTTGGGACAAATCTATACTTCTATGCATTATATCAATGTGAAAACCAATCGCTTTCATATAGTGAAAATGGATCGCAAATTCTAACGTATTTAGGAAAGGCTCTGTCACAACAAATGGTTGATTTTTGACGAGAAATAGCGTACAATAAT
>NZ_JAJDMK010000177.1:0-812 GCF_020593575.1 Holdemanella sp. DFI.5.55 | reverse complement strand
AATTGTTTAAAGGCATTTTGTACATATTCCTTATCTTCAGCATATGTTACACCAAACCATTTATCATGCGTTTCAAGTACCTTCACATTGATACGATTTTCTCTCAATAATTCTGCCACAATATTTGGAAGCAAATATTCCTTCTTCATCGGATTATCTGAAATGTTTGATAAGAACGTACTAAAATCCTTTTCTAAATAGTCTAAGAAATCTGGATACCCAGCCCACATATTCATAGAAACATTACTTTCTGGTTTTGCCCAAGCCTCTACTTCCGGATTATCACATACGATTTTATCCCCTTCAGCCTTGATTCCAGTTGTTTCATAAACTTCTTTTAATAAATTATTATCATCCACTTTACATACACCACGAGTTACAGTTCCATTCTCACTTAAAGTGTTCTTTAAAATGAATCCAGCCATGCCCATGTCAAATTCTTTTCCCATTTTCGCATGTTCAACCAGGAAATCATGTAACTTCACAAATGCTTCTTTTCCATAATAATCATCCGCATTAATAATCACATATGGTGTATCTACAACACTTTTCGCACATAGTACAGCCTGCCCTGTTCCCCAAGGTTTTGTACGACCTTCAGGACAAGTAAATCCTTCTGGTAAATCATTAATATCTTGGAATACATATTCTACATCCATATAATTCTGGATACGATTACCTATTACTTCTTTAAATTCCTCTTCAATATCCTTACGAATAATAAACACTACTTTATCAAAGCCAGCCTCTTTGGCATCATAAATTGAGTAATCCATAATGATTTCACCATTTGGCCCCATTTTAGCTAACTG
>NZ_JAJDMK010000176.1:0-862 GCF_020593575.1 Holdemanella sp. DFI.5.55 | reverse complement strand
GTACGAGATGAACGTGGGTTTACCTCTAATACATATACGTTACTTTCTTTATCTACAATGAACTGGATGTTGTATAAACCAACAAATTCAAAGCCTTTACCAATTCTTGTTCCATAATCAATAATTGTATCTTTCACTTGTTGAGAAATTGTCTGAGTTGGATATACACTAATTGAGTCACCAGAGTGAACACCGGCACGTTCGATATGTTCCATGACACCTGGAATATATACGTTCTTTCCATCCGCAATCGCATCGATTTCTAGTTCTTTACCAACAATATATTTATCAACTAAGATTGGAGCATCATGACTGATTTCCTTTACGGCTGTTGCCATATATACTCTTAATTCATCATCATTATGTACGATTTCCATAGCACGACCACCCAATACGTAACTTGGACGAACAAGTACTGGATAACCAATCTTATTGGCGATAACGAGTGATTCTTCAACTGTTACTGCAGTTTCACCTTGTGGTTGAGGAATATTCAATTTATGTAACATCGCTTCAAATTCATGACGGTCTTCCGCTAAATCAATAGAGTGTAGTGAAGTACCTAGAATCTTAACACCATGTTCTACCAATGAATCTGCTAAGTTGATAGCGGTTTGTCCACCAAATTGAACAATAACACCCAATGGTTTTTCTAAATCAATAACGTGCATTACATCTTCTGTAGTTAGTGGTTCAAAATACAATTTGTCACTAATTGAGAAATCGGTTGATACAGTTTCTGGGTTGTTGTTGATGATGATAGCTTCATATCCTGCATCTCTTAATGTTTCTACGCAGTGTACTGTCGCATAGTCAAACTCAACACCTTGTCCAATACGAATTGGTCCTGAACCTAACACAA
>NZ_JAJDMK010000175.1:0-877 GCF_020593575.1 Holdemanella sp. DFI.5.55 | reverse complement strand
ATATGACGGAAAGACAATAAAAAGGCATCCAAGACTCCGTTGTTTAAAGACGGAGAGGGATACCAATCTGAATATATACATAAGCTGTAAACTTATGTCAATTCCCACCTATACAAAGATATTGAAAGATTATTTAAAATATTAACAAGGAATCCAATGGTCTCCAACCCATTTATTCAATGTTTGATTCCATAATCTTTTATATAATTTTCCATTTATAACTTTGTATTTCCAGACCAGCTTCTCTTGGCATGGCATAGTAACATAAATATTTGCAGAGGCTTTAGTTTCATTTGCCAAAACAGGTGTTACTCTATTCATTGATGCGATCAATACTAACATAATCATTATTTTTTTCATAAATTATTTACTCCTTTATAATTGGAACAGCTTTAAAACAATCATCGTTTGGATTTGATATTTCAACTCGCATTTTGCCAAATACTAATTCATATGTTCCATCTTTATGTTTAATAATATATCCCTTGTCTATATCTGATTGATCATAAAAATCCTCGTTGTTTGGAGGATCAAATGCAGACTCCAAAATAATGCTGTTTGTAAGTAATGGAAGAGCTAATACGATAATCATTAGAATTTTGCTCGTTTTTTTTCGATACATTCCATCCATTAAATAATTTATACGGTATTCTAATATATGTGCATTATCTTGAATCATAAAATGTGTAGATTGTCCCTTGAATTCATTTTTACTTTGAATGTTTTTTTGGATTTCTATAAGCGTATGCATATATTTCATTACTTCTTCTTTAGAAAATGGATTCGTTGTTTGATAGTCTACACGCATTTCCAAAAATAAATCAATCTTGTCTCTTAATCTATATACTGGAATAAACCACCAATACATGATAACTAA
>NZ_JAJDMK010000174.1:0-913 GCF_020593575.1 Holdemanella sp. DFI.5.55 | reverse complement strand
AAAGATGAAAGTAAGACCATCTGTTAAACCAATCTGCGACAAGTGTCGAGTAATTCGACGCAAAGGACGTGTGATGGTAATTTGTGAAAACCCAAAACACAAACAGAGACAAGGAAACTAAAGTAGGAGGAAACTAAATGGCTCGTATAGCAGGAGTAGATATTCCAAACGATAAACGAGTTGTCATTTCATTGACATACATCTATGGTATTGGATTGACAACATCAAAGAAAGTATTGGAAGAAGCAGGCATCAGTGAAGATGTTCGAGTAAAAGATTTAACTGAAGAACAATTAAATGCAATTCGTAAAACAATCGATGCGATCAAAGTCGAAGGAGACTTAAGAAGAGAAGTACAATTAAACATCAAGAGATTGATGGAAATTGGATGCTACAGAGGAATGCGTCACAGAAAAGGATTGCCAGTACGTGGACAAAGAACAAAGACAAACGCAAGAACACGTAAAGGAAAAGCCAAGACAGTGGCTAACAAGAAGAAGTAGTAGGGAAGGAGAGTAAAGAATGGCAAAAGTACAAAAGACACGTAAAAGACGTGTTAAAAAGAATATTGCGCGAGGATGTGCACACATTCACTCGACTTTCAATAATACAATCGTAACAATCACAGACGAAAGTGGAAATGCAGTGGCATGGAGCAGTGCTGGAGCATTAGGATTCAAGGGAAGTCGTAAATCAACACCATATGCAGCCCAGTTAGCAGGAGAAGCAGCTGGAAAAGCAGCAATGGATCACGGAATGAAGACAGTATCCGTAGATGTAAAAGGACCTGGACCTGGACGTGAAGCAGCTGTCAGAGCATTACAGGTAGCTGGTTTAGAAATTACAATGATCAATGATGTAACACCAATTCCACACAACGGATGTCGTCCACCAAAACGACCTCGTGGATAGT
>NZ_JAJDMK010000173.1:0-918 GCF_020593575.1 Holdemanella sp. DFI.5.55 | reverse complement strand
GATTTATCTATTGCATTACGTTGATTACTTTACAGTGAAAGGTGTCCATTCAATGTGGTTATATTCCATCACATCATTTGCTTTTTTCATTCCTAATTTTTCGTAAAATGCAATGGCATTTTCATTCGCAACCAAATATACAGCAATATCCTTTTTACCGCCTGCTAAAGAATGTGCTGTTTTTATCAATTTCGTGCCAATTTCTTGATGTAAATAGTCTCTGTCTACACCTAAATCTGTTATATAAAGCCAATAGGCATAGTCGGTCAATCCAAATAAAACGCCGACAATTTGATTATCCTTGTTTCTTGCAATAAGACTGATTGATACATGATCAACTAGCTTTGCCATTCTTTCTTCGAATCGTTCCTTCGGATACTGTGATCCTAGATCCGTACGCTTTAAAAATTCAATATATTCAATTGAAGATATTCGCTCTTCTTTAATCTGAATGTCTTTGCACATAACAATTTTCTCCATAAACCCCTAATTCTATTTCTGTTGCCATTCCATTACATATTCTTTTTCTTCGGTAGCTTCATCAAAACCGCTATGCTGAATCTCAAATCCTTCTCTTTGATAAAAGGCTATTGCCCGTATATTCTTTTGATATACATTCAAAAATAATTTGCTTCGTTTATTTTTTGCATAATTTAAAAGAGCTTTTCCTATGCCATGCGATTGCATTTCATTTGAAACAAAAATGCCCTCAATATATTCATCATTTAGACCTATAAATCCCTGTATTTCTTGATTATCCTCATAGACATAGACAGTTGCCTGCAAGAGCAACTCCTTCACCGATTCAAAATTATTTTGCCAATATTGTTTAGAAATAAAATAATGTGTCACCACATTCGTATCCAACCATATATCTGCAACTTTATTTATATCTGCTTTTTGTAATTCTCTAATCAT
>NZ_JAJDMK010000172.1:0-940 GCF_020593575.1 Holdemanella sp. DFI.5.55 | reverse complement strand
TAGATAAAGAAAGTAACGTATATGTATTAGAGGTAAACCCACGTTCATCTCGTACCGTACCATTCTTATCTAAGATTACAGGTGTTCCTATGTCTCAAATTGCGACTAAGTGTGTATTAGGTGAAAGTATTGAAGATCAAGACTTAATACCAGGATATCATCCTGAAGATAAAGAAAGAGTCTTTGTCAAAGCACCAGTATTTTCATTTGCGAAATTACGTAGTGTAGATACAGTGTTAGGACCTGAAATGAAATCTACAGGTGAGGCTTTGGGTAGTGATGTAAACTTAGAAAAAGCATTGTACAAGGCTTTAGTAGCTTCTGGAATTAATATTCCTTTACATGGAAGTGTATTACTAACAATTGATGATGATAATAAACAGGATGCTTTAGAAATCGCAAAACGTTTCTATAACATTGGATATGGAATTTATGCGACGAAGGGTACAGCTAAATTCTTAGAAGATAATGGCTTATTTGTACATGTAGCGGCCAAAGTCAATGAGGATAATGGAAATGAAACGGTATTGGATATTATTCGTCATGGACATGTAAACTTTGTCATCAACACAATGTCAAATAAAGATAATTCTACAAGTAAAGATGGATTCTTGATTCGTCGTGTGTCTGCAGAAAACAATATTTCTTGTATGACAAGTTTAGATACGGCACATGCCTTAATTAAAGTATTGGAATCTTTGAGTTTCTCAATGGTTTCTATGAATGAAATGGGTAAATAGAGTGTGAGAAATCACACTCTAATTTTTTATAAAAAATTAGCACTTAAGTGTTGACAGTGCTAAAAAAGCGACTATAATGATAATTGAAGTTAGAGATAAGTCAAAATATATCCCGTAACTTGAAGATAGATTTCATAATCTAGTAATCAGGAGGCGATATTTATGAAGTACTATCCAATGTTTGATTTATTTGATGATTT
>NZ_JAJDMK010000171.1:0-976 GCF_020593575.1 Holdemanella sp. DFI.5.55 | reverse complement strand
AAATACCGGCTTTAAATTATTGTAGGGTTTCCGTATTAGGTTAAGAAAACTTAAATTTATGAATTTACTAAAAATGGGTCATATTCACCACTTTGTTGGTGAAATGACCCTTTTTTTTGGTCTAATGATTTATTTGATGTTTTATTTATTTTTCTTGTAACGTCCTCTAGGCCAACCTTTCATACGAATGGATTTGTGTGAACCTGCGTAATTTGGCTTTGTAGTTTTATTCATGCAATAAAGGCATCTGTTTCTATATCTCAGAAAGTTTTTATATCCTTTTGCGTTGTTTTTAATTTCCTTTGCGATTCCATTTTTGGATTCCATGATTCCATTCGTAATGCGTCGACCATCTATAAAAGTAAAAGAATTGATTATTTCTTGAGACCAGTTAATCAGTGTCTTTTTTAATTTTAAAATTTCTTGAATATTGCTCTTTTTCATTTCTTCGATATGTTTCCATAAATCATTTTCTGCATTTTCTAAATTAGAATGCTTATTAAAATACACGTAATCACTCTTTAAATAGTACGCAGTCCTTAATTCATCAGATATTCCAAGAATAAGGTCCAGAATTTGTGGGTAGTTGATATACCTGTGTAGTTTCTTGTTCCATTTTGATTCGTTTTCACGAACTTCATCTTTGAACAGGGTCCAATTGAATTTTTTCAAAAGGTAATATTCAACAGACTTTTTTGGGAACTTGTTCATTACGCGTTTTCGAACTTTATCTAAGGCTTCATTATAGTTTTTGATCACATGAAACGGATCCGCACATACTTTAGCTTTTGGAAGACGTAGTTTTACAACAGATCTGTAAGTTTCATAAAGATCCATAGATACATATTCTACATTTTCTCTTTCTGATTTAGGTATCTTTTCAAAATAGTTTAACAAGGTGGTTTTGCGCCTGTTTATAATGACATCGATTAGATTGCTAGTTTCAAAATCTAAAAGAAGACAAGAGTATTTATTC
>NZ_JAJDMK010000170.1:0-979 GCF_020593575.1 Holdemanella sp. DFI.5.55 | reverse complement strand
TTTTTAATATGCCATGTTTCGTGAAGTAATACATTTTTTAAATTTTCTTGTGAAAGGTATACGTCTGGTATCAATATAGTTTTATTAAAGCCCATGACCATAGGGGAAGAAACATAGTTCGTTCTTAATACTACATAATTTTCTTCTTGATAGTTATCAATAAAATTGCTTATATGATAATGTTCTGAATGTTTTTCAATACGTTTGTACATGTCTTTGGTAATTTGAATTGCGCGAATCCATTTAATCAGGTTCCATATAATACCTAATACCCAAACTAATAATAAGAATTGATATACTTGCACATTTGCATAAATTTTATATTGCAACAGTACAATGATTGGATTCATGATTGTGGGTACTATAATGGTTTTAGTAAATTTGAATTCAAGTGGCACAAACATTCTTACTACGACAACAACGATTAGTACTGTTATAAAATCTGTCCGAAATAATTTATAACTTTTTTTATATGAAAGTAAAATGTCTAACAGAAGAATCAACAAAAAACTGATACACAAAGTAATGAAAAGAGATGATGCAGAAAATCGCATTATTTTAACTCTTTCTCTTTTTCTTGAATCAAATTCTTTAATTGTTCAATCATCTCTAAATCATCTGTGTGCTCAACAAAATAAGCTGAAATTTTTGCTCGTGTATCTTCGCCAATAAATGAATTCACATATTCTGCTTCGGATATAACTGGTCTATATAATCTTGTGATTGCCTTCTTGTTCTGTCCGATTCCTGCAACCTTGATATATTTTATCTCCAATAATTTTTGTAGCGTTTGCTGAATCGTATTGATACTCAAATCTTTGGAAGCTAATTTAATATCGTTTGCAGACATTGCAACATCATGCTTCCATAAGATATCCATGATCTCATTTTCTTTCTTAGTAAATTGAATGTATTTCATGTAAGTTCCTCCATTTAATTTCTTTATGTATATATCTTCTCTTAAATTATATGATTAAAT
>NZ_JAJDMK010000017.1:0-33349 GCF_020593575.1 Holdemanella sp. DFI.5.55 | reverse complement strand
TTGATGGAGTAGAACCTAAACATCGTGGAACACCTGCTACAAAAAGAGGATTATTCGAATCAGCAGATATGCATCATCACTGCAATACAGAGATTCACTCATACAATTGCCAGAACATTAAATTATGGCAAGCCATCATCTCTAGATCTATTAAGATTTGGTGAATGTCTTGAATCAAAATCTTTTGTAATGCTAGATGGTTCTAACAGTTACAACGAACTTTTAGAAAGTAAGAACTGTACTAAGAAAGTGTTAATCAGTCATGAGTCATATGATAAATTCAATCATTTAAATACAGTGAACAGTTTCCACAAATTGATTGAAGAAAGGCTGCAAAAATATAAAGGGGTAGCATCAAAATATATAAATCGATACAATGCTCTTTGTATCATGCAAAGAGAAACGCAAGGAATGGATAACACAGAAAAGCTACAGTATGTACTACTTAGATTGAAAAACATCTATAAGATCACTCGCTTAAAGGATTTGAAAAACGAATGGTTGTTCGCATAAGTGATAAAAAGAAGAATTATGGCAAAGTCACCAAATTGCTAGTTAAGTCAAACTTTTACTCTTGTGTAACTTCATCAGTAAATACTTCTTTTTCAATATCTTTCAAAACACTCAAAATTTGCTTACATTTTTTCTCTTTATTGTTCATAGCAATCCCTTTATATGCTATATAAATTATTGCAAAAGATGAAATAATTACTATAAGCCACGGAAAATTTGCTGCATTTTTATTTACAAGTTCCTCGGGCAGTACGCTAAATATAAATGCAGCAAAAGACAATATAACTGTTGTTACTACAACATTAACATTAAGTACTTCATAACTTTCGCAAACCATTTTATATGCATTTAAATTTTCACGATTATTGTTTATTTCTCTTATTAATTCCAACTTAATATGTTTGTAATGTTCCGGATCATATGATACCCGCTTTTTTTGATAAATATCTTCTATACTTTTCATATCTTCTCCTTCGCAAAATCAGTTGTAAAAAATGGCTCAACAAAAACAAATAATACCTCCATGCCATCAACAAAGTCCCATTTAACTTTTACTTCTCTGCATAACTATTTCTGACCTTTTCAAATTTAGTTCGTCCATGAGGATTGTTTCCATACCCATCAATTATATCAGCGTCATATTTATCTCCCAAAATCGGTTTTAATCGATTATTATACCAATCCGTCATACTTGTATTGGTCGCCGCTTTCCGATCATAAACATATTCTTCAAACTCTTCGTTTTTACGCGCTCTTATCACAACTCGAATTTCCTCCTTTTCAAAAATTTGTCTTTCTAAATCTGTTGCTGAAATTTTTGAGATATCTTCATCCACCACTTATTTTCATATTATTATAGGCTTATTTTATCGCTAAATCAACGTAAGCGTCAAATTTGAAGGTGGTACAAAATATAGTTGAGACATGACATAATCTTTGCGTAAGGATATGGTGATTAAACTACATGGCTAAGATCAACAATGTACACAAGGATGAGCCAGACACTTTCGATTTTGTTAAAGTGAATGTATTAGATGATAAAACTAGAAACGGTAATAATTGTACTGTTCGTTACAAGGGTGTTTCTTTCTGTCTGACAAAAGAAAACATGGACTTGATTTTTGAGTTTATTCAGAGGATGAATCATGCTGGATCTTTCTAAAATCGAAAATATTTATTTAGCTCCTGGAGCCACGGATCTAAGAAAATCAATCGACGGATGTAGTAATATTGTTCAGTATCAAATGTTTCTTGATCCTTTCAGCCCTTCTATATTTATCTTCTGCAACCGAACAAAGACAACAATCAAAGTTTTAGAATGGGATGGAAACGGCTTGATCAGATTGCACTGGATATGCCAACTTTATTTGATGATATAGAAGAAGAGGCATTAAAAGTAGAAGATTCAGAAATTGAAGAAGTAATAACAGTTGGTGAACACACAAGAGTTCGCCGTCCTAAGGAACAACATTTGTCTTATGATCACCTGCCAAAAGTAGATGAATATCTGTCTGTACCAGAAGGTGAAGATATCTGTGAAAAATAACAAATCTATAGTGAAGAAGGAAACCAAGTACATCCACATCCTATATGTGGGTATATCGTTCCAATAAGCATGAAGTGCCGATTGTACTGTATGATTACCATTCTACAAGATCAGGAGACTGTCCAAAAGAATTCCTAAAAGGATATAGCGGATATCTAGAATCAGACGCATACGACGGATACAATAAAGTCGAAAACGTAATTCGATGTCTGTGTAATGTCCATGCCTTAAGGAAATTCAAGGATTCATATAAACTGCTTCCAAACAATAAGGAACGAAAAACGAGCGATGAGGCAAAAGCCATACAGAAATATGACGAAATCATCCACCATTCAAATCTTATTGATGAAAAAGCAGCTGAAAAATATTCGAATCCTGAAAAGCGAATGGAATATATCACAAAGAGACGAAAAGAAGAACTCAAGCCAAAGTTTGAGAAGTTTTTATCGTGGCTTGAAGAAATCGGACCAAGAAACAAAGGCAAATATTCCATGAGCAAAGCAATCCAGTATGTATTGAACAACAAAGAAGGATTTATGGAATTTACAAATGATGCGATCATCCCACATGACAATACAAGCTGTGAAAGAAGTATACGCCCATTTGTAGTCATACGAAATCGATGCAAATTCAGCGTAAGCGTACATGGAGCACAAGCGAGTGCCATGATCTATTCATTAGTAATCAGCTGTATAGAAAATAAACAGAATCCATACATGTACTTTACTCATTCATTTGAAAATCTACCAAAATTAGATTTAACAAATAAAGAAGAACTGAGAAAGTATTTGCCATACAGTCGAGAACTACCAAGCTATATCCGAACATTATCAAAGAGCGAAATAAAAGCCATCCTTAATGAAGCCAACTCACAAGTGTGATCCAGCAAGGATGGCTTTATTATATATTCGTCAGCAGTTTATTTGTACCACCTTCAAATTTGACGCTTACAAATAATTGAAAAAATGGACCCAGACAACTAAAAAGTTGTCTGAGCCCAATATCAGCTATAAACCGTTTTGGGGATATGTCGCCCCTTAAATTCTTGGAGAGCAAATTCACCTAACCCCATCCAAATTTATTGCGCCTGGAATAACCCATACGGCAATTAATTTACTTAGTAGCGTACCAAGCTTTTCCTTCATCTTTCCAGCCAAGAGAAACTAACCAATTGTGTTCATTTGCATTTATTGTATAGTTATGATTGTTTGAGAAAGCATTTGGATTGTATTCTCTTAATAATGGAACACTGTTACTATCATTAGGATCAGCTGAGAACCAACCGATTCCCTCATACTTCCATCCTAGTTTTACTAAACTGTTTTTTTCAGCTACATTCATTGTATAATGGTGCTCACCACCATTTGCGTTATACAAACGATATACTGGATAATTTGACACAGTTGGAGCTTTCCAACCAATTCCTTCATACTTCCAACCAAGATTTACTAAATGATCTTTTTCAGCCTTATTTGAAGTATAGAAGTGTTCTCCACTATTTGGATTGTATACACGGTACATATCACCAGAACCCAATAAAACATATTTTGTACTTAGTAATGCATTCATTCGATTTACAATATCAGTACCATAGTTTGCTCCAGTAGCCCAACCATCTCCAGTTGGATTTTCTTTTTTACCCAACCATTCAACATATGGAGCACTACCACGTTTTACATAATTAAAGCGACTATCTACACAAGCGTTAATTAAATTATCTGTTGTTGCATAAGCTTTTAAGTGTTGAATTTGAGCACGAATTCCTTCACGAACACTCGCAAAAGAATTCCCAGCAACACCATTACCCGTAGCACCAAGACCTGCAAAATTACATTGATCTGGTTTTACATCATGACCAAACTGTAAGAAACCCGTTTCCTTCATAGCCTGACAGAATGCAACTTCAGGACGAATATTTTCAACAATTGCTTCTTCATAGAAGATTTGACAGAACGCTTCAATATTTGCAGCACCCTTTTTAGCTAAGATACCATCATATTGAGTACCATACTTAGAGAACTTGTCATATGTACCACCATTATTAATAAAATAATTTACCATCTGTGATACATTCGTTTTTGTTGCACCTGTAATCAAAGTCTTTGTATCTTTTTTAGTTAAACCCAATGCTGAAACAATACCATTTGCATCCGCTACACCTAATTTTTGTAACTTAGCATCTGAATTTAAATAATTGTTGTAGTCAGATACACTATTAATAAAACAATGCTCAATAATCATTCCTGTTAATCCATTATATTTTGCATTACGAATAATTCCATAATAGTCTGCAACAGAACCATCATCATATCTAAATGGATCAGGGTACTCATTCGTATCAATTGTTCTAAATTTAATACCACGATCACGAATACCTAAAGACACCAATTGATTTTGAATCGCTTGTGCTACATTTTTTCCGTTTTGAGAAATATCAGGACGCCAGTTCGTATTTGGATAATACACTTCCGCTCCTACAGCGTATCCACTTCCTGAATTCAAATGAATACTAATCAAATATTGTGCGCCTTGCGATTTTGCAAAATTTGCACGATCTTCAAGACTAGGATTTGTATCTCCTGTACGAGTCATCACAACATGACAATTATACTTTTCTAATTCTTGTTTACAATACTGAGCAATTTTTAATGTTAAATTCTTTTCATATACATTATTAATTCCAATTGCCCCACTATCATTTCCACCATGACCTGGATCCAAACAAATAGTAACACCCTCATTAGATTGTGTCGCAATATCTGAATCTTCATCAATCAAAGCCATAGCCGCCTCAGAATCCATAATACCATCTGCCACTTCTTCAGAAGCATCATCAAGATTCGTTACTTGAACAACTGCACTATTTAACTCATCATCTTCAGTAACATCTTGTGTCATATCCGGTAATGTCTCATCATATCCTGCATATTCTTGATCCACACCAAACTTAACATCCATACCTAAATCACTAAAGTTTAAATAATATTTTTCACCATTATAAGAATAATGAAGTGTTGTAACGCTATATTCACCTTTATCTGCCGAACTAAAATCCTTTGTGAACTTAACCAATTTATCTACTTGTTCACTAGCCTCTAAATCAAAAGTAGTTCCATCCATCTTTTGAACAATAATACTGAAATCAGAATATCCATTCGCATCATTCATTGATAAAACAAAATTTTCAGTTGCAGGTGAATTCAACACAGGATTTTCTACTAAGAAATATTCCATCATACTTGAATCACCTAGTTTTTCATCTTCAGTAGGAGCTGCAGTTACCTCACTTTGTGTTTCCTCTTCACTCTCTTCTGTAGTTTCCGTTGAATTTTCTTCATTTGTTTGTTCATCTGTTTGTACAGTACTCTCATCCTCTGCAAAAACAGTATATGTATTTGATAATGTAGAAACAGACATAAACAAACTTAAAACTAATGCCAATACCGGTTTAAATCTTTTACTCATTATCTATCCCCCTTTCATAAAATACATTTTAATAAAATACGCTTTCAATTTCAATAAAAGATATGTAAAATAACCAAAAAAAGAAAGAGAAACTAATCTCTTTCGTTGGCATATATCTGTAAAGCTCTAGGATAATTATCTATATGAGCAACTAATGTTGACTCCCCTTCTTCACCATCTAATGTCCAAGCTAATCTTTCAGTGGATTCAATCGTAATGGATTTAGCCCTATATCTTTCAACATACTTCATATTTAATTCAGGATGTAATACTCCTAAAGGGTAATTATAAAGTTCTAATAAATTAGGTGTATGTTCGACTAAAATAATATCGAATACACCATCCTTAAATGTATTATCATCTTGCTCAACCATTTCAAATCCAGCAACACGATTCCCATTAATGATCAATCCAAACATTAAATTCTTTTCAAATACCTGTCCATCTATATTCATTTTCACATGATACGGATGTAAGTTAGGTATTTCATGCAAAGCCTTAATAATATAAGCCATATTCCCTAATTGCTTCTTTAATTCCTGCTTTGTTTCATAACTCACATTACAAAACGCTCCAAAGCCAGCCACATAATTAAAGTAACGAGAATTCATCTTACCCACATCAAAAGACTCTACATTTTCTTTACAAGCAATCTTTGCACATTGCAACATATCATTAGTAAGACCAAAATTAGTTCCGAAGTCATTCATAGTGCCCGTGGGAAAGTAAGAAATGATTGGCTTATGTTCTAACTTCATCAAACCATTTGTAGCCTCATTCAATGTACCGTCCCCACCAAATACAGCTACAACATCATACTTTTCACCATAGTCTTCAATATAGTGACAGATATCCATATGTTTTTGAGATACATATACTTCCATTTGATAATCATGAGACGAGAATTCATTTAACACATCTAACAATTGACCCTTTGAGTTTTTCTTACCAGAATTCGGATTGATCAATAGTAATACTCTCTTTCTCACCATTAATCTTTCCCCTTCCCATACAAAATATATTTATCATAATAATTTGAATGACGAGTCAATTCCTTATCAAACTTTTTGAAGCCTAGTTTTTCAACTAACGTTTCTTCATCCGTATATAAATTTGTACCCAATCCAAGTCTATCTGAATTAAATGTAACACCAAGACTTGCCAATGTAGTTGGAAATAAATCATATGTTGAAATCTTACGAGATTTTTGAGTTGTAGGTGATGCAACCGAATTAATAATTGCATAAAAACATTTACGAGTATATCCAGACTCTTCAATATCCTTAAACCAATCTGGATCCATACTCTTATGATCTCCAGCCAATACAATTGTCGTATTCTCGTACCAAGGTTGTTCCTGAATCCATTGAACTAATGCCGCTACATGTCTACTTGAACAACGGATTACATTCGAATACTGATCTCCATATAAATCTTCACAATCAGAACATGGATAACCACCAATATGATGTGTATCAGCAGTTAACATATTAAAATTAAAAAGTTGTCCGCTACTAGCTAAATTTGTAAGTTCTGTTTTCGCAAACTCAAACAATTTAATATCTTCATAACCCCACCATACGTGATAGTCTTTATCAATCCAACCATTTTCAATTACAGAATTATAATCAACAACATTAAAATTTCCATGTTGTTTGAAGTAATACTCACGTCCTCCAAATTCACCATCCGAACCAATCAACAATTCATTTTGATATCCATTATTTTCTAATATTTCTCCAATTGAATAACACCCGGGTAAAAAGCTATCTTTACTGACATAACTATTCCCATCAACCGGAATATTTAAAGGAATCCCACTCGTCTGTCCAACCATAGCGGCTGCTGTCCATCCAGACATAGAAGGCACTAAAAAGCCATTATTGTCATTATTTCCATAAGAGAATGTTAAATTATTGTCTGCAAGTTCTGTAAGTTCTGGAATTCTTGATTCTTCAAAAGCTCCACCATGTTCAAAATCTTCATATGTTGTTTCCATAGACTCCATAAAAATATAAACTAAGTTTCTCTTCTTTTCAGGAAATGAATATTTCACATTTGATGGATTCACATAATATTCCTCATATAACTTAGAAGGATGAGATACATTATACCAATATTGATCAATTCCAATCGCATGCACACAATCTGCAATTCCAAATACATATACAAATAAGCATGACAAAGATGTAATAATAATTAGAACATTATTTCGAACATGTCTAAATTCGCCTTCTTTTATATCCCGACTAACTTTCCAGTCTTTTAAAATACAACATAGTAAAAGTAAACCAGACACAATTGCAGGTATTGGTAAACATTCTTGAATGAAGCTTTCTACAAAAGACATGTCTGTACCTTCCATTGGTACTAATAAATGAAATACAACTTGCTCAAATGGAATATTCCCAAAAGTATTTGGCACCCATTTAGCAACTTGGACCAAAAATAAACCTATAAAAACTAAAACTACTGTTAATACTGAAATCAACCTTCTTCTTTTCATAGCTAATATCCTTTATTTTTATATACCTTATAACGTAAAAAAAGAGTTCCTTTTGTAAAACTCTTTTAACATTCTAACATAAAAAAATTAAACTTTGTTACTTTTTTCTGACTTCGAATACAATTTTGTCAATAATCTTGCGATAGGAGCAATCCAAAATCTTTTAAAGATTTCATAATCTTCCTTTGAACGATTGTTATCTTCAATAATTTCTGTTGTTGTTGATTCTTCATGTATACGATGTCCCATCAATGGTTTATTCACAAATACAAATCGTCCATCCATTTTCGAAGCAATCTCCCAAGCACTCCAGTCAATATCACACTTCATATCATTCGCAAATAAAGTTTTTACATTTAAATTCTTTTGACAGAAAGTAACTGCAGGACAACAAATAGGATCACCAAACATTAAAGGCAGTCTTTTAATAAATCGTCTATTTGAATTCTCTTTATTGTGCAATGGCTTTAACATAATCCTTTTTATTTTTAAATTTGTATTTTCATATACTCTTTTGTCATTTCTTAATTCAAAATAGTCTGTAAATAAGATCGTAGCATCCTTATACTTCCAATAATTATTAACAATTTCTTTTGAATAAGTGGGATCATAAATATCATCCTGATGGGCAATTGTTACTAAATCAGTATTTACACAAGTTCTCGCAAAATCAAAATCGTATCCAATACCCTTTCCAGGACTAGGATTATCGATAATTTCTAAGTTATATTTATTTGCCAATTGCTCAATAAATGTATTTCTTGTAGAAGTCGCAATTACAACATTACTTTTAAATTCCTGATTCAATACAGATTGAATACAAGTCTCTAAATATCTTGACTCTTTATAAGCTAATACCACAAAAGTATGAGTTATCATAATCTACTCACCCTTCTTTTCTTCTAGATCATTAACTCTATTCTTTAAAATCGAAACTTCTTGTACTAATAAAGTAATCTTCTTCTTTTGCCCTGAAACAATCACAGTTAATGAAATAGTAATAAACAACAAGATGACAAATAAAACCCCAGTTACCATATTAGAAATGGTTTGAAATCCAATTAAGTTCGCAAGTGAAACTAAAATATTTGGCCAAATAGAAAGAATAATTAATACAATAACACCGATTCCCCATAATAAAGAATATTTAACAGGAATCATATCTTTATGAAGTACTCTCAAAATAACAGTGGCCAGAATAAGTGCTATAATTAAAATCGATAATCTTAAATTTAATGGCATTATTTTGACCTCCTTGTTCCAATTATCATGATGGATAAAAGAACATTAATCATATAATAAGCATTCTTCCAACTACGAATAGAAGAAACTCCACCACTACGCTCATTCATCTCTACAGGCACTTCAGTGATTTTCTTTCCTTCTTTTAATATTTGTGTTGTAGAAATCGGTTCTGGATATTCTAATGGATAATCAAAGGCAAATTGTTTGATTAACCCTTTATCAATAGCACGAAAACCAGATGTCACATCATATAATTTTTCATGTGCGAAGCATTTAATAAAAGAAGAAATAATTTTAATACCCATCTGTCTAGCCTTTGTAGATTTAAATTCACTAGTAGAACCTTCTACAAAACGAGATCCAATTGTCATATTAGCCTTACCTTCAATAATAGGTTTACAAATATCTTCTACATAATTCACATCATGCTGACCATCTCCATCGAATTGAATTGCAATATCATAATCGTTTTCAAATGCATATTTATACCCTGTTTGAACGGCACCACCAATGCCTAAGTTATGCACTAACTTAATATGAGGAACTTCATGCTCAACAAGTATTTGTTCTGTATTATCCTTAGATCCATCATTAATCACAATATAATCTAAAAGATAGGAATGATTTTTATTATATTCATCAATTGTCTGCGTTGTAGACAATATTGAATCTTGTTCATTATAAGCTGGAATAATTAATAGAATCTTATTCAATTTAATACCTCCTTGCAACTTTTACACCTTAACATAGCTCGTTACATAAATCAATCATCCAATTTGAAGATGTAATGGACGAAGTAAACTATATAATAAACCATTTAGATGCAGTTTATTAGCTGACCAATACATAAAAGTACATAGCTTGATTTTAAACTCTTCCTCTTTGACAACTGAAAAGCCATTATATCCATTAGATTTTAGAAATTCAAAGCCCTCTTTACATAAGTCTAAATATGTTTCTTTATCACATACATTTACTTGCATCAATAAAAACTGGACAACCGTTTTCAGATAAAAATACTGTACCATTTTATTCGAATATTTTTCTGTTAATGCCAAATTATTATAAATTCGATCCAATAAATCCAAAATCTTATTGTCCCTATTCAAAGTACTCTGATTTTGTGTTACCGAATTTTGATTTAGACAATAATTATATCCCGCATATGGAATGATTTTGATTTTATTTGTTATTGAATTCATAGACAGGTTGAAGTACACATCCTCTCCAATTTTTATTGGCGCATACTTAATATTATTAGCCTTTAAAAAATCTAAAGAGTACATCTTTGCACAAGTCGATACATATTTAAACTCTGTCCACAAACAATTCTTAGGAATAGAAGTAAACAAAAGCTTATGTTCATCCATACTCACTTTATTATATCCAGAAATCAAAACATCATTATCTCCAATCGATTTTATAAAAGTATCTAAGTAGTCTACATCCACATAATCATCTGAATCAATGAATGTTATGTATTTTCCACTAGCTAATTGAATCCCTCTATTACGAGTATATCCAGCTCCATGATTTTCATGTTGAAATATTTTAATTCTTTTATCTTTTTCACTTAATTCATTCATCACTTTTAAAGACATATCTTTTGATCCATCATCTATCAGCATTAGTTCAAAATCATGAAATGCCTGTTTTAATATACTATCTACACATATATGCAAAAAAGATTCTGCATTATAAACAGGCACTATTACACTAATCAAAGGCATTAAACAACCTCCTTAAAGTCAATTTTTTTCATTATCACAAAATATATTATAACATACAGTCCAAATTGACATGTCATTGTAATCAAGTAAGAAATTGCAGCGCCATAAATAGAGTATTGTACAATTAAAAAGCGTGATAAGAAAAACGCAATTATAGATGAAATTCCAAATACAATAAATTGAACAAAAGTATATCGAACAGTTGTTAATGCAGCGGATAATAATGTACTCATTGAATATAATACAGCACCAAAAATGATAATAAGTAAATGTGTTTTATAATCCGAAATATCCACACTATACAAAATATTCAAAACAGGAATTCCTAAGATATATGCTCCTAATAAGCATAGTACTCCAAAAGCTACAATCAACAATAAGGCTCTGAATACAATTTTATTAAATTCTTTCTTTTCACCAGTTGAATAAAAATTTGCCATTGTATTTAAAATAGGCTGCAATAAATATTGCCCTGCCAAACTAATAATAGTAGCAGGCATTAAAATGATACCAAACACAGCCTGTAAACTTTCTTGTACAGTTCCATCCAAAGCATACTTTTGTGCATTCACTAAATAAACAGATAAAAATAGTATTGAAAAAGAGAAAAAACCCGTCTTAAATAATTTCAAAATATTAGTAAAACTAAATTTCTCTTTTTGAATAACACGTTTACTCTTTGGATAATCATATACAAGAAATAAGATGAACCAAATTAAATCTAAAGATAAACAAGAGATCAATAAGTTTTTGGTGATTAAGTCAATAAGTATAAATAAAACTACAGAAAAAATTGATTTTAAGAATAAAGATATACCTACAATATATAATTGGTCATTCTTCTGTAACACACCATAAAAGACATCCGAAAAAACTTCAAAACATTTCATTAAACATAAAGCAACTGTAATCGTAAATTTATATGCATCATATTTCATGATGACGCAATATGCAACAACGACTATCATCATAATTAAACATGTAATAATTCGATGCACTATATATTCAATATCCGAGTACTCATTTTTTACATCTGTTACTTGATAAACACGACCCTCATATCCACCGATTAAGCATAATAAACATGCTAATGAGAAGGCTAATGTAAATACACCTGAGTTTGCTAAACCATTTATTCTTGTGACAACCATCATAAAAAACAATGAATTAAACGCATTAAAAGTTGTCCCTATCATATTCCATATTACATTCTTTTTTGAAATAGAAGTATCCACAACATATCCTCAAACTTTCTAAATAAAAACGAAGAGTAAAACCCTTCGTTAATTATAAGATAATTTATAGATTTTAGCACCATCTTCATCATAAATTTTATCAAATGAAACATATCCATTATTAAAATCTAAATTCTGTTCACCGAAAGTAGCCAAATATTTAACCTTAGTATGTTTAATATCCTTATAAGATAAGTTTAATGTTATATGATCATTTTGAAGTAATGAAAAGCTAGTTTCTTCTTGTGTCAATAATACTTGAACATGTTCATATCGATTATATATTTTCTCATACTTCTTTTCCGGATCCAATGTATGCCATAATTTTAAATTAGGATACGTATTCACAAAATTGATTGTAGGCGCACCACACATCACTGTAAAACTTGGTGTTTCAATACCACCAATTGTTACCCACTTTGATTTTGGATCTATTGAAACTATTTTTTGAATTTCTTGAGCAGCCGGCTTTGCGTATACACTAGACAATCCTATTGAAATAGGTCTTACACATATGCCAGAACAAATAGATACAACACTAATCAAAATCCCAAACTTCTTAAAGCCTTTATCTTTATAATTGGTCATTAAATAAAAAGACAAAAAGAAAATCAAAATGAATAATAATATCATTCGATATTTATTCAGATAATCTGGAAAAGAAAATTTACATATTAAGACAGATTCACAGGCAAATATAATAGCTATTACACTACCAACTATTGGCTTTATATGTTTTTCATCTTTATAAAAAGATAACAGTCGAACAATTAAAATAACTTGTACAAAGCCAAGAATATCAACCATTCTACCACTTACTGAATGTGTGAATAGTAATAATTTTGCGACAATTGGTGGTAGACCTATTGTTGTATAGATAATCATTGGAATTTCAACAATTAATAAAAGAATAGACAATAAATCTTTCTTTTTAGCAACTATTAAATAATAAAGACTAAGTAAAGTAGATAAAGGAAATAAACAAAAGAATACACCAGATTCACTATTATTACTTAAGCCACCAAACGGAAAGAATAAAGATTGCGCATAACATAATATTTTTTGAATTACATTCGACCCATAATCGACACGTTTCCCTGGATATACAGTTTGATTTATTATTTGAATGTATTCTTTGGCTGTTATAAAATAGCTTAAAACAAAAACAACACAAACCATAAAAGCAGATAATAATAAAAGCCATTGCTTTTTGGACATATGTCTAATCTGATCAAAATTCTCCTTGATCATCCAAATTCCAATAACCAAGTATACATAACCCACAGGAACTTGCCATGCCGGGTATAAGTTACAAATAAATACACTGAAACTTAAAGCTATTAATAATCCAAATATGATTTGCTTTTTTAAGTTGTCTTCATTAATAAATTTGTAAAAAAACACTAACGTTGCTGTTCCGCTTAATAGATAATTTGGAAAACCCCACCATAAAAAGTAAGAAGAAAAAACAGTCATCGTTGCACCTGTAAATGCTACTAATTTATTTTTGGAAAGGATATAATATAATTCCATGCAGAATAAGAAGGCAAATACAGGCACAAAATAAAAGTAAAAACTAAATGCATTTTCTAAAGGTAATATCGTAAAGATTAATTTCCATGGCTGATACACTAACATTCCTAATCCAGCATATACACCAGTTGAAATATTTAATGTATCTGTTCCTCTTAAAATTGAATTGTATTTTGCAAAAGGATGAACATCCATTGCAGATGCAAAAATACCTGGATTTCCAACCAAAAATTCATCTGAACGTATAGTCCTTATTTGTCCAAAAATCGGATAAGACAAAGCATCTACTTTACTACTTTGTATAGTCATAGTATAATAGGCCATTGAATCTCCATTAATTTTAAATAGAGTGACAAACAATAATAAGCCTACTCCTATATACCAACGATATTTAAACATAAGATCATAAATTTTCTTTACTGGATACACTAAATGCAAACTTAAAAAGAAAACTACAAAAAACAATATAAATGCGCGATATAATGGAATTCTTAATCCTCCAATTTGAATTCCGCTGTTCAATGTCCAAACATTAGATGGCACATAAAATGCTAACAATAAAGAAACGCAGATTGAAAATAGAATAGCACACAATACTTTCTTGGAATTATGTCCTGTACTATGAAAAAGTAATCTATTTATCATAGATTACTCATTTCTTTCAAATAACGTGCCAATGCATCCTGCCAAGTAGGTAATGGTTTAAATCCATTTTCTACAAGTTTAGATTTATCTAAACGAGAATTAAATGGACGAGCCGCCTTTGATAAACCATATTCTTCTGTTGTTACAGGATTTACTTTTATAGTATATCCAGCTTGTTTAAAGATTTCACACGCAAAATCATACCAGCTGATATATCCGCCTTCATTTGTTGCATGATAGTAGCCATATTTATCTGTTTCAATCATATCAACTAATAATCGGGCTAAATCAAACGTATAGGTTGGCGTACCAATTTGATCATTTACAACTCGTAATGTATCAAATTTCTTTCCTACATTTAGCATAGTCTTAATGAAGTTATTTCCATTCTTTCCAAATACCCACGCAATACGAACAATAAAATACTTAGATAAAGTATTTGAAACAGCTAGTTCTCCACCAAGTTTAGTCTGTCCATATACATTTAATGGTTTATAATCCTTACAATCAGGTTGCCAAGGCTCTGTTCCTTGTCCATCAAATACATAGTCTGTAGAAATATAAACCATCTTCGCATCTACTTCTTTACAAGCATTCGCAATATTTTGTGTACCATCCACATTAATAGCTTTAACCTTAGCCTGTTTATCTTCATCTTCAGCTAAGTCTACCGCCGTCCATGCTGCACAGTGTACAACCACATCTGGATTAACACATTTAATTGTATTCATTACAGCTTCTTTGTTTGTGATATCCAAAGATACATATTCAGCATTAGTAACATAAGAACCATCCTGAATACCACTATAGGTTTCAGCTAAGTCTGTCCCTACTCCAACATATCCTCTAGAAGCCAATTCATTCATTACATCATGACCCAATTGTCCGGCCACACCTGTCACAAAAATCTTCATAAGAAAACCTTCCTTTCGTTTAAGAAGAAAAGCTAAAGATTATTCCTTAGCTCTTCCTTTTTCTACATACATCTTTTCAAAATAGTTTTGGTATTCACCACTAATGATGTTTTCCCACCATTCTTTATTGTCTAAATACCATTGGATTGTCATTGGAATACCTGTATCAAATGTATATTTTGGTTTCCATCCAAGTTCTGTTTCCAACTTCGTAGGATCAATCGCATAACGCATGTCATGACCTTTTCTATCTGTTACATACGTAATTAAGCTTTCAGGTTTGTTTAATGCATGTAATACAGTCTTCACAACTTCTAAGTTTGTTCTTTCGTTATGGCCACCAACATTATAAACTTCACCAACACGTCCCTTACGAACAATTAAATCAATAGCTACACAGTGATCATATACATGCAACCAGTCACGTACGTTTTCACCAGTTCCATATACTGGAATTGTTTCATCATTTAATGCACGAGAAATAATTAATGGAATTAATTTTTCTGGGAAATGATAAGGACCATAGTTATTTGAACAACGACTAATTGTTACTGGTAAACCATACGTTCTGTGGTATGCAAGTACAAACAAGTCAGCACTTGCCTTCGCACTTGAATAAGGACTTGAAGTGTGAAGTGGAGTGTTTTCAGTAAAGAACAAGTCAGGACGGTCTAATGGTAAATCACCATATACTTCGTCTGTAGAAACTTGGTGATATCTTTGAATACCATACTTAACACAAGCATCTAATAATGTAGTTGTTCCCATTACATTTGTCTTAACAAAGATTTCAGGATCTTCAATACTACGGTCAACATGACTTTCAGCCGCAAAGTTTACAACGACATCAAACTTTTCTTTTTCAAACAAGTCAAAAATAAACTCTCTATCGGCAATATCACCCTTGATAAACTTATAGTTAGGCTTATCTTCTACAGGCTTACAAGTCTCTAAGTTACCTGCATACGTCAATTTATCCAAGTTCACAATCATATCCTCAGGATATTTATTTACCATATAATGTACAAAGTTTCCACCAATGAAACCAGCACCACCCGTTACTAAAATTTTCATTCTTTTATTCTCCTTCATATACAAATTGATTATTCGATTCCTCTAAAGTAGGACCAATCTGATCTTTTTCGCTCAATACAGGCTCAATACCATTTAATAATGAACCCCAATCTACATTACAAGTCGGATCATCATAACGCATACCACCCTCAGATTCCTTGTTGTATACATTATCGACTTTATATCTAAATTCAACATTATCCGTTAAAGTTAAGAATCCATGCGCAAATCCCTGAGGAATAAAGAACTGTCTATGATTCTCTTCACTCAACTCAACACTTACCCATTGACCAAATGTAGGACTTCCCTTACGAATATCCACAGCCACATCAATCACTGTACCCTTCGTACAAGAAACCAATTTACTCTGTGCATAAGGCGGATTTTGCCAGTGCAAACCACGAAGCGTACCCTTTTGAGCACTAAAAGACATATTGTCCTGTACAAAATCGACTGTAATACCCATCTTCTCATATTTAGGCTTTGAATACGTCTCCGTAAAATACCCTCTATGATCACCAAATACATCCGTATCAATAATCAATACGCCAGGAATCTTTGTTTCCGTTACCTTCATCGCTATACCCCCAATTACTTAATATACTTACGATCCATGATCTTCTTCAAATAAGCACCATACTGATTCTTCTTATAAATTTCATAAGTAGATGCCAATTCCTCATCACCAATCCAACCATTGTCATACGCAATCTCTTCAAGACACGCAATCTTACGATGCTGGTGTTCCTCAATCGTCTTCACAAAATTTGTCGCATCAACCAAAGACTCATGTGTACCCGTATCCAACCAAGTAAATCCATCACCAAGTAAAGTGACATTCAATTCACCATTCTCTAAATAAATACGGTTCAAATCTGTGATTTCCAATTCACCACGAGCACTCGGTTTCAAATTCTTCGCATACTCAACCACTTTATTATCGTAGAAATATAATCCTGTCACCGCATAATTTGACTTAGGACAAGCTGGCTTTTCCTCTAAACTAATTGCCTTACCCTCAGAATCAAATTCTACAACACCAAATCTTTCAGGATCCTCTACATAATAACCAAATACGGTAGCCCCAACTTCATTTTCTGCAGCCGCACGAAGACGCTTTGTCAAACCATGACCATGGAAAATATTATCACCCAAAATCATCGCACAACTATCATTGCCAATAAACTCCTCACCCAAGATAAACGCTTGAGCAAGTCCATCTGGACTCGGTTGAACCTTATAAGAAAGCTCAATACCAAACTGATGACCATCCCCCAATAACTCTTTAAAACGAGGTGTATCATCCGGAGTTGAAATAATTAAAATCTCACGAATACCAGCCTGCATTAAAATAGACATAGGATAATAAATCATTGGCTTGTCATAAATAGGAAGTAATTGTTTACTAGTTACCTTAGTTAAAGGATACAAACGAGTACCACTACCACCAGCTAAAATAATACCTTTCATAATAGACCTCCATAATTAAATACATTATATCACACATATAAAATAAACCCTAACGTTACGTTAGGGTCAAGAACTATTTTTAAATGGCTACATTAAAGAAATGGATAATACTATAAATAGCAGGAATATCCACTAAAATTATGAATGGAATAAAATAGTAAATTTGATTAAATTTCTTTAACAAACTATTCGATAAAGCTACACACAATAACAGTATTAAAGGTAAGAAATATCTTCCCTGAACACCTTCTGTAACAAAACTTCCAACTGTAGTCCAGTATAAATACATCCCTAAAATAATTAAAGCAACTTCTATCACAACAATGCAGATATACCAGAATCTGTTACCAAGCTTATGCTTCACACTTTCTGTGCATGTTGCAAAGATCATTGAAACAAAGAATAAATAGTAAGATAGTTTGGGTATTTGAATAGTTAACCAACTTAAGTTACTTACCATTGTACTTAAATAAAAATCTTTCTTTACCATAATAGTGTGATATAACATTCGAAAAATATTCATTTTGTCTTCGAGTAAAAATTGAATTTGTTGACTACTATCCACATGTGCGGTTTCGTAATATACTTTAAAAGCTACTGTTGTTGTCATAAATTTTTTTAAATAATTTGATATCAAAAATAATATTATCGCACTAAAAGCAAAGCAAACTATCAACTTCATTTGTTGCTTTGAAATACGTAACAGTTGAGAAATCACACCAAAATAAATACCAAATATTGGTAAATATACATATTTTGTTAAAAAGATAAAAATAATTAAACTACAAACAATCATTATATCCTTCGTTTCAATCTTTTCCTTATCAAACAAATACAAGAAGTAAGCAACACTTAAAATACATGCTGCAATAATACTACAATCTGAAGAATAAGAAGCTGCTAATTGAATTAGCATCGGATTAAAGCAAAAAACAAAGAATACATTTTTTAATTTTGGTGTTATTTTAATTGAATATGAAGCAACACTAATAAATAAAGCTAAGTTAGCCATTCTTCCTAGGTAATAACATGTATATAAAGATAAATGCAAAATTTTGCCTAGTCCTAACGCGATTCCTGGAATCAGATAAACTAACACATCATAACCTGATGCTTCTTCAAACAATGTGTATGATGGATAGAAATTAAAACCTAAGTTATTAAAAACATCTGAATAAGATCTTAATTTTTGAATACCATAATCTGAATCAATGTAAACATATTTTACTGCTTTTAAATTCAAATTAGAAACCAAATAAGTTCTTTGAAAGTGTGATTGCTCATCTGGTACATAATCCGGAAGCATCACAAACACAAAGGATATTCCAATTGGAATCATGAATAAAACAAACAATAAATCAATACGGTCTTTTATTCTTTTAAATAAATAATAGAAATATACACAAAAGATGTAACCAAACATAACAATTAAAATCAGGCTAAGTATACTAAATTTTCGATCATCCCACCAATAAGAAAGATATCTTAAGCCTGACAAAACAGATGCCGTAGCCAAAATCCACTCTACAACAAACAACCAAATCAATTTTATATGTTTAACATTACGCTCCACTACCTTCAGTATTTTACTATCCTTATGATTTTTTATAGTTATCCCTAAAGGAATGAGTAATAACACAATAGGTGTCATATATATTAACATTCTACTCATACCCGCTATCCTCTTCTCTTTTTACAAATAAATAAACCCGCTTCTTTTGTCACTAAAATTTTACCATTATTCTCTAACAATTCTTCAATATATTCTTTAAATTCATTCAGCCTAGGGCCCAATATTTCATTTTGATTGCCATGACAAGACATAATATAATCTATCAATGGCTTAGATTCTGTTATTTCTAATGAATCTTGATAATCCATTCTTTGAATATTGTAGAAGTATTCTTCTAAAATACTTTCACCATTCTCTAAACCAAAGATATCATACAAACTATGATTTGATAGATTAATTCTATAATCAAAATTCTGTACGATTTCTGTGATTTCTTTCATATGGTTCTTACCATATGTACTGCAGTATAGAATTCCATTCGGTTTAAGTACTCTTCTTATTTCTTTTAATCCAAGATTTAAATCATTCAAATAGAATAGAACATGATTGGCAATAATAGAATCAAAGTAAGAGTCTTTGAATGGAATCTTTTCAGCATCTGCCACAATACAGTTAAAATCAGAACCCAATTTATTTCTTACTTCTTCAACCATACCTTCACTAATATCCGATAAGAAGATTTCTCTATTTCTTAAATCAATTCTATTTTCTTGCCATAACTTACCATTACCACAACCAAGTTCTAACAATCGATTAACTTTACTAAAATCAATTTGATTGAACAACCAATTAAACCAACCCTGCTTATTTGTAGAATACTTTTCATGTAGTGATATACGATCATTTAAGTTCTTTGCATTCTTATATTGTTCAATAATATTCGTTTCCTCATTCGATAATTGAACTAAAGATAGAATCATATTCCAACTTAAATCTGGTGTTTGACTCGCTCTTTTTAAAGCATCCTTTAAAGACTGTAAATGACTTATTTTATCTTCAATCAAATCAATCTGTAAATCAAAACTCTCCTTTAGATTCGTATTATCCATAACCATAGGAAAGATTTCTTCAATACTAAACCCCAAATGTTTTAAAGATAAAATCTTCTGTAACTTTAATAAATCCAAATCACTATATTGACGATATCCATTTTCCATAACAAAAGAGGGTTTTAATAACCCTATTTTGTCATAATATCGAATTGTTCTTTCACTCACATTCGCTAGTTTTGCGAATTGCCCTGTCTTATAGTAATTCATTTTTCAATCTTAGGATATGTAAATGGACCTTTATCCAAATCAAAGTTAGGGTTATGGAAAGGATCTCCATTCTTTAAAATCTCTGGCCATTTCTTTTGGAAACGAGCAATTTCACTTTGGAAACGCGCTTGTTTTTCTGGTGTATCCTCTAAGCCTCTAGATTTAGATTCATAGTGATACCAAACAGAGAACACATCTTCAACAATCCATTTATTTAAGCTTCTAATTTTTAAACATAAATCAACATCATTACATGCGACTTTAAAGTCTTCATCAAAGCCACCCACTTCATCAAAAATTTCTCGTTTTGTCATTAAACAAGCAGCTGTTACTGCAGATACATCCCACGAAACACGAGGTCTACCCATATATCCAAAATCATTTCTATCAATTAACGAGAATGCAGCTGTCGCATAACCATGATATCCAACTACGACACCACAATGTTGTACTGTATCATCTTCATACAATAATTTAGCTCCAACAGCACCTACATCTTCTCTTTGACATACCCCTAGCATGTCTTCAACGGAATCTGGCTCAATAACTTTCGTATCATTATTTAAGAATAAAATATATTCACCATGCGTGTATTTTACACCATAGTTATTGATCTTTGAATAGTTAAAATCACCCTCATAATAAATAACTTTTACATTTGAATATGTTTCTTCAAGCTCTTTATAGTAATCAAATATTTCTTGTTCAGTCGAATTGTTTTCAACAATCACAATCTCCATATTTGAATATGTGTTTACATTCATTAACGATTCAATACAACCCTTCAATAAATCTTTATGATTGTAGTTTGGAATCAAAATGGATACTAACGGATGATCTTTCACTGTATATTTACAATGATACATTCCATATAAAGGACGAGGCAACATTTCAACAGTCGCATCAATACCAATACGTTTAAAATGAGATTCAATCGCTTTTTTACCAGATGTGTAACAATACATCTTACTTTCTGGATCCATAGCCGTTGATAATGGGTGCATTCTCCAGTGATACAAAATCTTTGGAACGTGATGTACACTATTTGCCTGCTCTACACATCTAAAGATAAAATCATGATCTTGCGATCCATCATATTCACTACGCATTCCACCAACTTTACGAACAATATCCATGTTCACAACAAAGAAGTGTGTAATGTAGTTATGAGAACACAATAAATCAATACTGAAATCTGGTTTAAAATGCGGATCTTCAAATTTCTTTGTCTTATCATTTAACTTATCTTCATCCGAATATACACAATCATGATGAACTTCCTGCATAGAAGCTACAAATTCATATAAACAATCCGGTGTCAATAAATCATCGTGATCAAATAAGCCCACATAATCACCTGTAACTAATTCTAAAGCACCATTCATATTTCCAGAAATACCATAGTTTTTTTCTAATTTCTTAAATACAATTCTTGAATCATCCTCATAATGTTCTTTCACATATTTTTCTACCGAATCATTTGTACTTCCATCACCAATACACAATTGCCAATTTGAATACGACTGATTACGTACAGAATCAATCATTTCTTTTAAGTACTCTTCTTTCGTATTAAATGTCGCAACAATAATACTAATCATTGGAGCAAATTCAAATTTAGTATTTCTTTGTCTTTCTAATTCTTCTTCCGTTACTTTAGTGGCATTAAACCATTCATCGTATTCTGCCCAATTACTAGAACCATGAACAATACGATCAATAACACCGGAAAAACCTTTTTTCTTTAAAATTCTAAAACCATTCTTAAAATGTTGATAACTCAACATTTTAAATAGTTTAGGAACTTTTGAAAGCACATTTTGACTTGGCGTTTTTTCTTGAAGAATCTCTTTACTTTGATAATTCTTAGTTTTCAACACAAAACTATACTTTTCTTTCGCATTTCCTTTCCATTTGATAGTGTATCCACAATCAATTTGGTCTTCACCCACAAAGAATAAGGAATATAAATCCACTCTACCTTTTGAATGAAATTCAACATCCACTTTTTTTCCATTTGAATCAAAGACAGAATATTCAATTGGATCTTTCGCATACGAATAAGCCCAACCTTTTAGTTGATAAGTCCTTGTTTCTTCATTGAAAGTAAATTCATCAATATATGTGTTGATTTCTCTTTTGTCTCTGTATTTATTAATTTTTCTTTGATCATAATTCAAAATTCTTTCACTACATGTATCTGTATATGCAATGATTTCAATCGATTTAGGTTCTTCATTACAATCGATAATCAAACGAAATCCAATATGCGTATTCTTAAAACCTAAATCATAGCCATTTATAATGTCTTCACGACCAGGTCGAAATAACTCGAAATCAACTTCTTTTCCATCCAGTTTAATGCGATAATTCACACTTTCATTATCTTCCTGGTAGCACCAGCCGACAATGGTAATGAATTGTTTTGTTTTTAAATCATGAAACTCAAATCTTTCAATGCTATATTTTAAAGCCATACTACTAACACCTACAATTCTTCCGCAAAGCCTTTTTCTAATTTCTTGAAAATCATGTATCCAATACCTAAAACAACCAATGAGAAGACAAATACTAAACCTAAAGATTTAAAATCAGGCCATTGATGATACATAAACGCATTACGATAAGAACCAATAATGGTTGTCAACGGATTGATTGTTATTAGTGTATATAGAACACCTGCACTTGATGCAGAGAATTGGCTTAAGTGATAAATAATTGGAGTTCCATACATCAACATATTTAAAATGAAAGCTACAATATTCTCAATGTCTTGTACATATACATCGACTGCACTTAAAATCAATACAATACCTAATGTTAGTAAAGATTGAACAATTAGAATTGGGAATACCGCAATAACATGATAGCTAAGTCCTGTACCTGTTCCAATACAGAAAATAATGATAATTAAGCACGAAATCAAAAAGTTTACAATTCCACTAAGAACTTGTGATAACGGAATGATTTCTCTAGGGAAATATACTTTTTTAATAATTCCCCCATTTGCCTTAATCGAACTAGTCCCCATATTTACGGATGTCATAAAGAATGTCCATGGAATAATACCTGTAATCAAATAAATTAAGTAATTTTCACCAGTTACTCCACGACCAAATAAGTATGGAAATACAATCCAATATACTACAACTTGTAACAATGGATTTAAAAAGGACCACAAGATTCCTAAAAAAGATCCTTTGTATCTACCACGAATATCCTTTTTAACATTCGTTTTTAATAACTCTCGATAATTATAAAGATTTTTAAATATACTCATACGCCATCACCTTCTATACATTTTCAAACTCAATTTCTTTAGAGGCCAAAATACATTCTTTCTCTTTACACTCAACTTTAAATTTATGTTTACCTTTTTCTAAGGTTGTTAAATCATACTGGAATTGCCATCCAATAGTATTTACATCCATAAATCCAACATAATGATCAAAGTATGCATCATATACATCTTTTCTATATGTACGATCCACTTTAATATCCATAGGATTTCCATCTAAATAGAAATGAATTGTGGCATCATCTGAATCTGAGATTTGCCATCCCTTAAACAAGTGTTGTTGATCTGTTGCATCCACTTTTGAAATATCTCTAGGACTATCAATATAAACAACAGCCTTACTTTTTTGTTTACCACTCTCAATATTCTGTTGTCTTTCCTGCTTATGGTCTTGTGCCACCTGTTCTAAATACTCATCAACAACATAAGTAGGATCTCCATCTAAACGAAGTTGTCCCTTATAAATCCAGATAACACGAGTACACAAGTCTTTTACAACTTCCAAACTGTGCGTAACGATCACAATTGTTTTATTTGAATCACGCAATTCTCTTAATTTGTTGTAGCACTTTTCCTGGAAGTGTTGATCTCCTACAGCTAAAATTTCATCAATCAATAAGATTTCAGCATCTACATTAATGGCCACAGAGAAAGCTAGACGCATATACATACCCGAAGAATACGTACGAATTGGATTATCAATAAATTCACCTAATTCACTAAATTCAATAATGTCATCAATACGAGCATCGATTTCTTTTCTAGTTAAGCCAAAAATAGATGCATTGAAATAAATATTTTCACGCCCCGTAAAATCTGGGTGGAACCCAGCTCCTAGCTCAAGCAATGAAGTCAACTTTCCATCCGTTTCAATCGTTCCTTTTGTTGGATAAATAATTTTGGTCATCAACTTTAATAAAGTTGATTTACCTGAACCATTCACACCAATTAAGGCTACAGTTTCCCCTTTTTTAATATTTAAATTTATATTGTTTAATACCTGATGAAACTCAGGCTTTTTTCGATTCCAAAAAATTAATTTTGTCTTTAACGTATTTGCCTTATCATATTCAACCTTGAACTGTTTCGACATATTACGTACTTCTATCGCATTTGTCTTATCCATTGGATTACCTCTCAAACATTCCTATTTTAGCATATTCACATCAAAAAAAGAACAAAAGTCCTTTTTATAGCTTTGTAATTACTTCATTCCATGATTTACAAACATTCGGGCTTGTGTTCTTATACGTTGCCAAACTGAAAACATCTTCTTTCAATATAGCCTTTTTCATCTTTTCTTTTAATTCATCTGCATCATTCACATCAAAGAAACAAACACCATCATATGTTCCTACAGTTTCATGAGCATATGGTAAATCAGCCACAATCATGGGCAAATCAAATTCCTTCGCTTCACTTATTGGTAACCCCCAAGTTTCAAGCTTTGAAGGAAAAATTAAACAACTGGATTTCTTATAATACGCAAATACATCATCTAAAGATAATAATCCAGTAAAGTGAATGTTCGAAACAGAATTATACTGATTCACAACATCCTTTGCGTACATATCTTCAGATCCATCAATGGTAAGCACAACTTGATATAAGTCTTGATTGATTTCACTATTTAATCTTTTTGTAGCTTCACAAATAATTTCAAAATTTTTGAAATGACGACTCACACTTGGAAAAAAGAAAGTATATGGTTGAATCTTTTCAACATTCTGATATTTACTTGTATCAATTCCATGTTCAGCACGCATTACACAAATGTGATTCAAATCCATATTCAATAGCTTCTGCATGGAACTGGCAATCCAATCTTGTTGAACAATGACATAATCATTGGCATGCACGTTGATTTTATACAAATATTTATAGAAAAGAGAAAACAAGAATACTTTCTTATTATATTTAAAATCTTTCCATCCCGCCTTATACGCAAACGTTGGATTATGGAAATATGTAATTTGATGTTTCGCATGTACTTTTGGAGTCATGTCATGAATTGAAATCCATAAATAGATATCTTTGTCTTTAGAATATTTTTTAAAGTACAAATACTCATAATACATTCTTTTAAACCAGCTTTTACGTGATTCTGGAAGTTCAATAATCTCAAAGTAAGATTGGTATTTTTCAAACAATGATACCTTATGTACAAATAATATGAAATGATATTTTTCATATAATTTGGATTCAATAATTTCATCACAGAAATTGTAATAAACCGTTAACGTGCCACCTTGAAATAAGTTAATACCCGATACAACAATAGTTGGTTTCATGACTATTCACCATCTTCAGGTAATGGTTCTTCATTTATAGAAGGTTCTTCATACTGTTCTTGATCTGTATATCCATAATCATAGTTTTGTGAATAATCATAATATACACTTCCTTGAACCTGAGCATTTTCCTGCTCAATATATCCTTCAGCCACCCCTGCGGCTCCTGTATCATATTCATCTTTGATTTTATTTGCTGATTTTCCATCAAGTACAGCTTCAATCTTTTGACGAGCAATACTAACGCAATAATCTTCTGGCATGACAACCGAAAGCTCTTGAGCCATAGATGCACAAACTGCTGAACTATTTGTACCTCTTAATACATAGTTTTGGAATTTCCAATTTGGCATAGCCTGCAATTCATATTGAAGTAACGCTGTAATTTCATTGGTTGACATATTTGTATCAAACGCATTTTTGAATGATTTTAATAACTTTGTGTAGTTTGTCAGAATCTTTGAAGAAGCTGCCTTTTTAATAATAGCTTCCAATACTTGCTGCTGATTCTTTGCACGCTGAATATCGCCATCTACATAGGCATGTCTTTCACGCGCATAAGCTAGTGCTCTAGCTCCATTTAAGTGATTCCATCCTTCATGAACACCTTCCAACGCCCAATCCGCATTTAATCTTTCCACAGCCATTCCTTCAGGCACTTCAATATCAACACCATCCAATGCATCTACTATATCTTCTGCACTTGAGAAGTTCACTCTGAATGTATAGTTGATATCAATACCTAATAAGTTTTCTACAGTTTGTTTCGTTTCTTCAATACCATACATGCCCGTATGTGTTAATTTATCATATCCATATGAAGTTTGAACATAGTAATCTCTAGGAATGTTTACCATCAATACGGTTGACGTAGTTGGATTTACCGTAACAATCATATCCACATCACTTCTTGATAATTCATCAATTTCTCCATATGTATCATTTCCACTGACAAAAATCGTAAATGGATTCTTTGTGATGTCATCAACCACTAATGCATCATTTTTGTCATTTGTATAATACACAGCTTGATAAATCGATTTTGTTTCATTTGAAAAAACATTATACTCTTCCATTTCCTCTACGTTTGCACGGTAAATTTCATTCATCACAATAGCCTGCACTTCATCTTCATATAGTGCTTTTACTAATGCTTGCAAGTTATCATATTTTTTATATGAAAAAGAATATTTTTTTAATTTTTTCTGGCACTTCTTTGTTCCCACAGAATCAATGTTTCTTAATACACCAATCTTTTCGTTCTTTAAACTCTGAATATCTTCATCATGATCCGTTTTAGTAATAACTGAAATTGTATTTTTAATAGAACCCTTTTCAGCACCTGTAACAGAAGTTAGTGTACTGTATGTCTCATATAAATATACATTTCCAAATCCCATAGTACATCCTACAAGAATCACTAAAATTACACTAATCGCTTTTGTCCAAAACGCATGTGTCACAAAATTCATTAATAAAATTAAAATCGCATTTAAAATCACAATAATTAAGATGACTGGTAATAATAAATTACTAGGCAATACATTTAATGTCACAATTTGATATGCCGCAAAGCCAGACAAAACCAAAAGTACAATTGATAAAAGTGCTGCAAAAATTCTATATATTAAGCTCGTTGTATTCTTTTCCATGCAAAATCTCCTTTATAAACATATCGTATTCTACCACAATCCATAAATTCTATAAATATTCCAGAAAATTTTGCTTTAAAAATTCCAGCAATTCTGTATATTCCTTTTTCTTTGATTGACTTATCAAACTAAAGATACATTTCTTAAATTTATAATAACCATATTCAAAACGTACCTTCTTCTTATAATTCAAATGATTCTTTTTTCCATAATAAATCATTGAATCCCAACTCATTTTAATACGCTCTTTAGATGTGTCTGTACATCCGCCCTCTAAATGAATCATTTTTAACCCTTTATTGAATTTCACTTCTGCATGAGGATATTTATTTTTTATACGACTTGCTACGTCAGACTCTTCAAAATACATAAATATGTTCTCATCAAACATGTCCACATTCATAAACATATCTTTTCTTACAAATAAGTTTGCACCCGTTATGAACATGTTCTTCTCATTAAACCATCCCAATTTATTCCATAATTTAATTGTCCAATTACGCCATACTTTTGTATTATACTCAAAATAAAAGGAGTACCCAGGACTCAAATTCTTCTTCAACAATCGAATACCTTCAATCGCTAAATTTGAATTCTTTTTAAAATCTGAATAAATTTGTTTAAAAATTGGTTCAATCAACACTATATCTGGATTTACAAAACCAATTACCTCTCCCTGACTAACCTTGGCACCCACATTATTACCAGCACCAAAACCTTTATTGTCGGAAGGTATATATTGAATATTTTGTATACTCGATTGTTTCACAAAAGATTCTACTCTTTCATTGACAGGACTATTATCCACAACAATAACTTCTAATTCATCCTTTAAATCATTGTACTTTTCAATTGAATTTAAACAATCCAACAAAATATTTCCATTTTTATATGCCACTATAACTAATGAAATTTTCATATCTACCTTCTTATTCCTTGTTTTAAACAAAATACCAAATCCATTACACGTGCTCTTGGTGTTTTAATCACTTTATAATACGAACTGAAATTTTGAAATAACACTCTGAAAAAACTACCTTTTTTTAAGTATTGAATATGTTTCTCACAAAAATTAGAATAACAATCAAAATCCTTAACATTCTTCTCAAAATTACAATCTACTTTTCTTAATACATGCATCACTTGTAAAGCAGATTCACAAAATGCAATACGTGCATATAAAGCATCCGTAGCTGTGTTTGATGTCGTAACATCTTTTAATCCAATCGCATTTTTATCATGTATCCTATATTGAAATAAGGGTGCATTATAAAAATACATGGAATTCGTTTCACTTGCCAATAATACAATCAACCAATCGTGTACAAACTCTTCTGTAAAACATTCTAGAAAACGAGTACATAATTTCTTAGTTAAACATAAGGCACAACCTTGAAAACTATTGCGAATCGATAATTCATAAAAACTGATTGGAACTACTTCGTTTGTTTTAACCTTCTTCATTAAAAGATTATTATTGGACATTCTAGAATCTAAAGGAACCGTAAAAACATCTCCCTTTTGATCTATAAATTCAAAAGAAGAAGCTAGGACTGAAATATTCGGATTTTCTTCCATAATAGAAATCATATCTTCTACTTTATTTACTTTCCAAATATCATCTTGATCACTTAAGAAAACATAGTCTCCATGACATAATGAAATTGCTTTTTTGAAATTCTTTTTATATCCAAGATTTTCTTCATTCTTGTATAACTTAATATCTATATCTTTATAAGATAAAATATATTGTTCAATTACACGTACTGTTGAATCAGTAGAACAATCATCCACAATAATAATTTCATCCACTTTGCGTGTTTGATTATAAATAGAATCCAATTGTTCTTGAATATATGGTTCCCCATTAAACGTAGCCATCGCAACTGAAATCATCGAATCACCTTTTCTTTCAGCACATACAATAAATCCATAACTCTTGCCTTCTTTGTTTTAATAAGTGAATAATAAGGACTTGTATTTTGACACAACAACTTAAAAAACTTCTTATTTTCCAATGCTTGAATATGTTGATTAAAAAAAGCACTCATATGACTAAACTCTTCTTGATTCTCTTGATAATAATCCGAATTTGCCAATCGGATTATATTTAAAACATCTAACGCATTATGAGCATTCTGTGTACGAATCTTTAATGTATTTGCTCGTTGCAAATGTTCTTCTTTTGTTTGCGTATCATATTGTGCGCCAATAGAATTCTTTTCGTGCAAACGATACTGAAACAATGGCTTATTATAAAAGTACATACTATTATAACTAGCCGCAATACTGTTAATTAAATAGTCATGTTCAATATCTGTAGAGTAATGTTCTAAAACTAAATTTTTGATCCATTTATCCAACAGAAGAGAACAACCTTGAAAATAGTTCATGGCAAGATAATCCAAGAAATTCACTCGATATAAACTATCTTTTTCAACAGGACGACAATATAAATTATTATTGGACCGACTCTTATCCACTTTCATTTGAATTTGCTGATTCTTATCATCAATATAAATAAAAGAAGAAGATAATACATGCATATTCGAATGAGTTTTCATCATACGCATCATTTCTTCCACTTTATTAGGTAACCAAATATCATCTTGGTCACACAAAAAAATATAATCCCCACTACATAATTCCATAGCTTTTTTAAAGTTAAGACGATACCCTAGATTCACATCATTTTGTACTACCTTAACTGGATATTTTTTTAATAATTCTATAGTTGAATCACTCGATCCATCATCACAAACAATGATTTCATCCACTTTCATAGATTGATTAAGAATGGATTCTATTTGTTCGCAAATATATTTTTCACCGTTATAAGTAGTCATTGCGACTGAAATCATTCTTAATCACCTAGCTTTCTAAAAAATTCGATTCAAAGCCTCATCTAATGTGGCATTAAATTTCTTTGTCGTAAAGTATGTATTATACAAATTCTGAATATTCTTTCTTCTTTGAAGCTGCACATCCATACTTTCTGAACAAACCCTTTCTGCCACTTCTTTTATATTTGACTTTTTCAAATTGAATCCAATATCCCATTCCTCACAAAAATCTTTTGTGTCCCCCTTAATTGTATTTATGATAGGAAGTCCAGCACACATATAGTCTAGTGATTTCATAGTCAACCCAACTACTACACTCGGCTTCATGACGTTAAAACCATAATTGCACTGATCAAATACTTCTTGTTTGCGTTGAAAATCGTATACTTCCTTATGATCAACTACATTGACTCCTACACATAATACTTCTTGAATGAAATATTCTTTATTTTCGCCATCACCAATAATATGTAACGTACACTTTTTATGAGCACTGCACTCCCTTAAAAAAGCAGTGATTCTAGAAATGTCTATAATATTATTTATAGAACCCAAGTAACAGAACTGCAACTCATTCTCACTTAAATACGGATTCATTGGCAAACACTCTCTATCAATTGCCCAATACAGAACATTTCCACAATGCACATATTTCTTAAACAATTCACATTCACAGAAAACAACATCTCCACTTGATAAATACTTATCACGATTATTCTTCCATATTTTAAAAGGTAATAATCCCTTATATCGATCAATCGGCATGGATTCTGGCCATAAATCAATAATGTCATACATCACTTTAACATTATGATGTTTCTTTTTATATTTCGCCATTTCTTTTACAAGCGTATTACACGGAATAATACAATGAATTAAATCTGGTTGAATGTCTTCCATAGCCTTTCTTGCCTTTTTAGAAAACTCAATATGAGACAAGATTCTGTCCGCAGAAAGATTCTTATGATACTCACGAACAGAAATCACAACATCAGCTTCAGCTTGATAAATCGTTTTTTTTCTATGCGAAAAATTTGAAGTCACACTCACAACTTCAAACCCCTTAGAAGTGTAGTATTTCTTCAATAAATGAATACGATCCAAACATGTATCAAACGCATATACTAATGCTACGACCATAGATAACTCCCCAACCTACAAATGATGGTTTTAAAGACCTTACAACTATCCCCTAGTTATTATTATCTTTATTATGGATACTTCCCGTACCACCTTCAACAACCCCATCGTGTTTTAACACTGAAAAGATTGTCATAAAAAAACATTTCACATCAAATGAAAAACTTAAATTCTTACAATACTCTCCATCAAGCTTAGCCTTAACATCTATTTCCAGCTCATCACGACCATTTACCTGCGCCCAACCAGTAAGACCAGGAAGTACATCATTGGCGCCATAATGATCTCTCAATTCAATCAAATCATATTGATTCCATAGAGCAGGTCTTGGACCCACAATTGCCATTTCCCCTTTAAATATATTAAACAACTGTGGAAACTCATCCAAAGACGTCTTTCTCAAAAATTTACCAATACTCGTAATATATTGATCTGGATTTTCCAATAAATGCGTAGGCATATCTTTCGGTGTATCAATACGCATTGTTCTAAACTTTAAAATATTAAAATAAGACTTGTGAATTCCCACACGCTTCTGCTTAAAAAACACAGGCCCCGGAGAAGTCACCTTAATTAAAACCATTAATACAATCAATAGTGGAGATAAGATTATGATTCCAGACAAACTCAAAAGAAAATCAATCGTTCGCTTTCCATATTTCGAATACATAAAAACACTCTCCTATTTTTGTAGAGAATTTCTCTACGTAGAAAAGTATACCATAATCAAGGTGTTGAAACAAAAAAAGTTGAAAAAGTCAAATCATATTCTTGTAATATCATCTTTATATAAGGGGTATATTAAAATTATGTGATAATGTCAAAAAAAGATGGATCATAATCCACCTTTAATACAAGCCTTTTTTATATCCAATAATATCAAAATCAATGAAACGCCCAAAACAATATGACCAATACCTGCAATGCCAGAAATAACTGCAGATACTATATTTAAATCCAACACTTGAACAATACCACGAACTACTAACATAATAGCCGTTAGATTTAATCCAACATTATAAAACAACACCGCACGATTTGATTTAAAATTAACATTAAAAGAAACCAATCCAAGAATTAAAAAGAACATCATACCCAAGATAAAATAATGTGTATGAACAACAGACAAACTCGTCCAAGCAGTATAACCATTCATCTTTGTAAATTCACGATAAAACACTCCACCAATCATAGCTAATACTGCATATACTATTGAATAATTTATATATCGTTTCATCATTAATACCTCCACAAGCAAAACAAATTATGAACCTACCTCAATAAAACATCAATAGATATGCCCGTATAAAAAGAAGGCAGAAAATCAATTCTACCTTCAATTCAAAATGCTAAAAATTATTCTCTTCTAAGAAATCTGTAACACGCTTAACATATTGAGCACATAACTCATCTGTCT
>NZ_JAJDMK010000169.1:0-995 GCF_020593575.1 Holdemanella sp. DFI.5.55 | reverse complement strand
CATTGAATGGACACCTTTCACTGTAAAGTAATCAACGTAATGCAATAGATAAATCGGAATTTGTGGAGGAACAAACATGACAAAGAATACTGTGATTTTTATTTTTTTAAACATGATATACCTACTTATTTGGTATGCAACAAACAAAATAAGAAGCACTAAAGTTGGTAAAGAACTAGACAATGGGTTTGAATTTTACAATAGTTTAAACACTAGTGATAAAGAAAATTATTGGAAAGAAGATACTAAAATTTTAAATCTTTTCTTTGTACTTTTCATAATATCTACGAATATTTCCTTTATTCTTCTTTTTAATGAAAATAATCTTTGGATATTTTCATTAGTTGCAGGATTAATTATTTCATCAGTTGTTGCAATAATATTGAGTATTAATCTTAAGAAGAAATACAAATAAGTGAATAAATTATAGTCTATGATCGTATAGATTAAGACAAAGCGTATTTATAAATGAAAGGCTGAGAGATCAGTCTTTTTGTATAGTTTTCATATTTAATGGTATACTTTAAAAAATAGATAAAACCAAATTTAAGGAGTGATTATGGCTTTTGATTTTAAGAAAGAATATAAAGAATTTTATATGCCTAAAAATAAACCTGTGATTGTAAATGTTCCTGAAGCAAATTATATTGCGGTCAGAGGTGAGGGCAATCCAAATGAAGAAGGTGGATCATATCAGCAGGCAATTGGCGTATTGTATGCGATTGCTTATACTTTGAGAATGAGTTATAAGACGGATTATAAAATTGAAGGATTCTTTGAATATGTAGTTCCACCACTAGAAGGATTCTGGTGGCAGGATGATATAGATGGTGTGAATTATGCAGATAAAGATTCATTTCATTGGATTTCAGTCATTCGATTGCCTGATTTTGTGAATGAAAAAGATTTTGAATGGGCTGTTGAAACAGCAACTAAAAAGAAAAGGCTATGTCACAACAAACAGTTGATAAATAGCCATTTTTATAGGGGAGTAT
>NZ_JAJDMK010000168.1:0-1025 GCF_020593575.1 Holdemanella sp. DFI.5.55 | reverse complement strand
TGGGCTTGCCCCTGCGAAGATAGCTAGCTGCCGGGTCCTTTTTTTTGCCTTTTTTATAATTTGGCCTATAATATACTAGAAAGAAAAGAGGATATTATGAAGAACTTAGGCTTTTACAATGGAAAAATAGATGAATTAGAAAATATGCAAGTTCCAATGTTGGATCGTGCTTGTTATTTTGGAGATGGTGTATATGATGCATCTTATGCAAATAATCATACAATTTTTGCACTTCAAGATCATTTAAATCGTTTTTACAATAGTGCAAAACTTTTAAATATTAACATTCCATATAAAAAAGAGGAATTACAAGATTTATTAATTGAATTAGTAAATAAAGTAGATTCACCAACACAGTTTGTATATTGGCAGGTTTCAAGAGGAACAGGTATTAGAAATCATATTTATCCTGAAGACATGAAAGGTAATTTATGGGTTATGATTACGCCAAAGCCTTTGGCAGACCCAAATAAAGAGATGTCTGTTGTTACCATGGAAGATACACGATTCTTTCATAATAACATTAAGACGATTAATTTAATTCCTGCAGTAATGTATTCAACAGAAGCACATAATCATGGTTTTGATGAATGTATTTTACATAGAGGACCAGATCGTGTTACAGAATGTGCTCATAGCAATGTATCTATCTTAAAGGATGGCCGCTTTATAACTGCACCTTGTGATGAATATATTTTGCCTGGTATTGCCCGTAAACACTTGTTAGAAGCTTGTACGGCTTTAAATATTCCGTATGAAGAAAAAGTTTATTCTTTGCAAGAGTTATTTGATGCGGATGAAATAATTGTATCTAGTAGTACACACATTTGTCGTCGAGTAAAAATGGTAGATGGTAAACTATTTGTTGGGAAGGATTCATCAACATTTAAAAAGTTACAGGATTATGTATTTAATGAATTTTATGAGTATACAAACGCAAAACGTATTGATTAATTAAGCTGGCAGAATGCCAATGTCATTAAGTTAAGAAATGACGAACCATCCAGATACTATTGTCTGGATGG
>NZ_JAJDMK010000167.1:0-1026 GCF_020593575.1 Holdemanella sp. DFI.5.55 | reverse complement strand
TTATCTTTGAACGCGGCCTGAACCATCTCCACCAGCTAATTTCAACACTTCGCCCATGCTTACCATGTTGAAATCACCTTCGATAGAGTGTTTTAAGCAACTTGCGGCTACCGCAAATTCAATGGTTGCCTGAGGATCATATCCTTCTAGGCTTGCGGCAATCAATCCAGCTCCAAAACTGTCTCCACCACCTACACGATCTACGATCTGCATGTTGTATCTCTTTGAGAAATAGTAATCTTTTCCATCATACAACATAGCGGACCAGTTGTTGATATTCGCATTGATTGACTCTCTTAATGTGATGGCTACTTTTTCAAATCCAAAGCGTTTTGTCAATTCACTAGCTACTTCCTTATATCCTTCGCGATTGACTTCACCACATGTTACATCCGTATCACTGGCCTTGATTCCAAATACATCGGCTGCATCTTCTTCATTGGCAATACATACATCGACATATTCACAGATCTTAGCCATGACTTCACCAGCTTTTTCTTTTGACCATAGCTTATTACGATAGTTCAAGTCACATGAGATCTTAACTCCATGTTCCTTTGCTTTCTTACAAGCTTCTATTGTAAGTTTGGCTACATTGTCACATAAAGCAGGTGTAATCCCTGTAATATGGAACCAAGCACAGTCTTTAAAGATTTCATCCCAGTTAAAATCCGCACTTGTAGCTGTATAAATACTAGATCCTGCACGATCATAAATAACTTTACTAGGACGTTGGCTAGCACCTTTTTCTAGATAGTAGATACCAATACGGTCTCCACCACGAGCAATATAAGATGTGTCTACACCATATTTGCGTAATGAATTGATGGCACATTGGCCAATTTCATGATTTGGAAGACGAGTTACGTATTTGGCATCAAAACCATAATTAGCTAAAGAAACAGCTACATTGGCTTCTCCACCACCATAAGTTGCACCAAATGTATCGGCTTGTACAAAGCGATAATATCCTTCTGGTGCTAAACGTAACATGATTTCTCCAAAAGTGACTACTTTTTGTTTCAT
>NZ_JAJDMK010000166.1:0-1116 GCF_020593575.1 Holdemanella sp. DFI.5.55 | reverse complement strand
AGTTTCAATTGGAATGTTTGAATGATAAGTGGTGTCCATAATTGAAGTATAGAATAAAATCATTCTAAGTTGAATAAAATGCAGTTCCAATGTGAATTTAATGTGAACATGTGAGAATATGGGGAATATCACATATTCACATTGGTGATATAATAATACAAATAAAATAAATTGGAAAGTCTCAAAACTATCTGTTAAACCTATTTTGAATATAGTATAATAGAGTCAGATAGAGCAGGAGGACTTGTCTTATGAAGGTATTTTCAATGTCTCAAAGAATCTATTATAAAGATTTAGAACCTGAAGCAGAATCCATCATTAAAAAGGATCTTGAACTGTATAACTGCATGTTTCATAAGGCATTCAAGATCTGTTTTGATCGTGCCTATAAGGATGTTACTTATTCAGAAAAAGATCAAAGGATGATCAAGTCCTTCTATGGTACAAGTGATTATTTTCCTTTGTCTGTCATATATGAGGCCAAGGCTTTGGTGAAAAGTCTTAAATGTCTTGAAAAAGAAAATCAAGATATGATCAAGACTCGTCTTAAAAAGATAAACAAGAAAATCAAAACGAAGGAGAATCAATTAAAGAAGGCTTTAAAGGAAAAAGAGAAACTGATCAACAGATCCAAGAAAAAGAAATATACAGAAGAAGACTATCTGTATGAAGTACAGATCTTGGATCCAAATATCAAAAGATTGAAAAGCATCATTCGTAATCTAAAATTCAGAAGAAACCGTAATGAGTTCAAGCTTAAAAGAAAGATGCCTTCTGTATGTTTTGGTGGTAAAAAGAATTTAAAAAGTGATTTAGAAACCTTTAGATTCAAAAGACAAAGAAGAATGCTTATTACTGGTAGAAGACAGGGCAAGTATTCAAACAACCTTTTCAAATTAAATGTTGAAAATGATATGTTAACATATCGAAGCACACAAAAGGATATCGTATTCAAAGTGCAGTTTCATAAATACAAGAATGAATTGTATGCAAGAGTCAATGAAAAACACAACTCACCCAATAAGGCAGTAGCTTATGAATTGATGGATTATGGTGAATATTTTATTGTGAAAGCTATATTTGAAAAACATATGAATCTTCCAAAGACAGATACAT
>NZ_JAJDMK010000165.1:0-1131 GCF_020593575.1 Holdemanella sp. DFI.5.55 | reverse complement strand
CCCGTCTTTAGAGGTTTGCACCATGAATGTTTAGAGGCTATTCTGAGAAAAAGTTGAGATTCTCCAGTATTTATCGTTGTTTTTTGTGCTTTAAATTTATTTTATTTTTTTTATTTATTTGGTATAATTATGGTGTAAATGTGTAATGCTTGGAGGGCACTTTCTATGGCCTATTTTCTTAAAAAAACAAAACGAAATGACAGACTTTATCTTTCCATCTATGAGAGTTTTTATTCTCCAGAAACCAAGAACACCCGACATAAAAGTTTTCGTAAAATCGGGTTCGTTGATGCTCTTATCGAACAGGGTATAGATGATCCAATCTCTCATTTTCAGAAAGAAGTAAATGGACTGAATTCTAAACGGGAGACAGAAAAGTGTCGCATCAACTTTCAACAGATTTCTGACGTTTCACCAGAACTGTGTCTGGGTTATGTGCCAATTGCGAAAATCTTGAACATACTGGATGTAAAAGAACATTTTGGGTATTTAAGCTCTTCAAGGAAATTCGAGTTCGATGTATATGATGTCTTTTCCGCTCTTGTATATGCTCGTGTTGTTGCACCTTTATCTAAACATCAGACTTTTCATGATATTCTTCCAAAGCTATATGTTCAAAAAAACTTCAGTTATGATCAACTCCTGGAGGGCTTGGAATTCATGGGCGAAGAATATGAGAAACTGGTTGAAATACTGACCGTTGCGACTGATGACAATTTTATTCTGGATTCCAGCCGTTCTTATTTTGATTGTACAAACTATTACTTTGAAATCGATAAGGAATCTACTCTTCAAAAAAGAGGTCCTTCCAAAGAAAATCGAAGGGACCCTATTGTGGTAATGGGCCTTCTTTTAGACGCACAGATGTTACCAGTCGGCATGAAGATATTCCCAGGCAATGAATCTGAAAAGCCGATCATGCGTGATCTAATCCACGATTTGAAATCAAGAAACAATATCAAGGGCCGTACCATCCAAATTGCTGATAAAGGCCTTAACTGTGCTAAAAATATTATTGAAGCTATTGATAATGGAGATGGCTATCTGTTTTCGAAATCTGTAAAAACCCTTCCTGAAAGAGAAAGACAATGGGTTCTTCTTGATGACGGATTCGAAACAGTGTTTGATCAG
>NZ_JAJDMK010000164.1:0-1151 GCF_020593575.1 Holdemanella sp. DFI.5.55 | reverse complement strand
GGCTAGACTTGAAATTAGAAAATCCATTTCATTTTTTACGAATTCTTTATGTGAAAGAATTCCACCGTTGAAATCATCTTTTAATTCTTTTGTAAAGTTTTCGCTGTTTCCTCTTGCTTCATAAAAGTCCATTGCTTCTTTGGGACTTTTCTCAAAATCATTTGTGATTATGCAATAAACCATAGGCACTAACTGAAGCATTCCGCCTTTTTCTAAGCGAAAGGCTTTGTATACAATTCTTCGCTTTTTTGTCTTGTTTATCTGAATCGTATATTCTCCATAATAAGGTTCTGTATAGTCAAAATCATTCCAGTCTGCCTGATTTATGACCATATCCATTACGGATTCTCTAATGTTTTTCTTAAAATTCTTAACTCGGATATAATACGTAACCTGATTGTTTTCCAGATATTTAAACAAATCCCTTCTGTAAAAGGCGCTGTCACCTCTGAATCTTATATTTCCGGTATTGTTCAATTGTGTAAATATCTGTTCAAGTTCTTCAATGATTCCATTAGAAGAATAAGCAGAGCCAGTTCTCAACAAAGATGAAAGTAAGAGCTTTGAATGGTATTCATTGATTACGAGTGGATGATATCCATTTTTCTGATAATGATGAATATAGGCACTGGCTTCCTGGTTGCCACAAGTTGTAACCATGGTGGAATCCGCATCAAGAATTGGATCATCTATATTTGTATTCACAAAATCATATGCAAGCTGAGTAATGATTTTTTTGAATTCATTGGTTGTATTTAAAGATACACGGTCATAGAAACGACTTACCGTAGCTTGAGAACATATCAAGGATTTGAGTGACAGTAAAGGATCATTAATTAATATTTTCTGATCAGACTGGTCATTATATCCCAGTAAACATTTGATAATTTGTTGAAACAAGATATTCGTGTTTGAATATACAGGAAGATGTCTTAAATCCACAAATGAAATAGAATCTAATAGTTTTTTCAAATTTATCTTTTCAAGAAATTGAGAAAGAAGAATGGATCCACCATCACTGGAAAGATTCCCACCGTTAAAATTAATCTTGTCAAAAAGTGAATTAGTTTGTATCATAGGTATGGCTCCTTTTTTTGGTTTTGACGCCTATATTATAGAGGAGCTTTTCTTATATGAAAAGTTCACCCAAT
>NZ_JAJDMK010000163.1:0-1171 GCF_020593575.1 Holdemanella sp. DFI.5.55 | reverse complement strand
GTATTTTCAAACTTTTTCATAAAAAATACTTGAATTTTATATAGTTAGCTCCCTTTTTATATAGACTAACTTGTGTATCAAATAATTTTTTATATTTACCATCCTTTTTGACCAAATCTTTATGAACTCCTTGTTCAATAACTTCGCCTTTATCTAAAACTATAATTTGATCCGATGAACCAATATTTGACAAAATATGTGTTACAAATATACACAATTGTTTTTTTCAATTTATCAAATGTTTGAAATATTTCTAATTCCGCTAATGCATCCATTGATGCAACAGGTTCATCTAAAACTAAAATACTTGATTCTTTCATGAAAGCTCTAGCAACGGCTATTTTTTGCCACTAGCATCGCAATTTATTGATAGTGTCGAGATTAAATTAAACAAAATGGATCGTTTATTTTTCACCAATTTGGATCGCATTATTTAGTTTTCAAATGAATCCATTACGTCTTTTATTCTATATGATGGACCTACTATACTGACTATATGTGAATGATGCAGTAGTCGATCAAGTATCGCATTTGCTATTACAGTATCTCCGAATACAGTTGACCATTTAGATAAATTCTTGTTTGTTAAGATTATTGTTGATTGTTGCTCTAACTCTGTTTAGATTTGTACTCTCATCTTAAATTCCATCTGACATCAAATCATAGAGTGTATCCGAATGTGACCCAACAGCATATTTACTGGTATAACTATTGTTCATGATATTTCTTGCCTCCGTGATATTTCGTTAATTAAATATTACACATAAGAAAAAAATAGTAAATTAAACCGGTACAAGCCGACAAAATCTTGTAGAAGAGGGAAATTTTAATATCTTGAATTTAAAAATTCATTTTCATTTTCGGATTATCTAGTTATGCTCAGTATTTTTTATGATTTATGCATAAGCATAAATAAAAAGCTCAGCATTTAAGCCGAGCGATGTTGTTGATGAAGCTATCCAAAAGGTGCACTTAAGGTGCAAAAATCCTCTTAATTTCTTTTAATATTCTTTATATAAAGCAATTTATTGATATTAGAATATATTCCCATGGCAGATAAAAAGCACTTTCTTCATAGTCAAAAGCCTCACTTTTATATAATTTATCATATTAAAATTGAAAACTCCATCTAGCAAAAACATCATTTGCATAAACTTTCCTTTATCGGTAT
>NZ_JAJDMK010000162.1:0-1199 GCF_020593575.1 Holdemanella sp. DFI.5.55 | reverse complement strand
TGATGGAGCTCCTGTATAGGCTACATCTGATTCATAAAAATCCGAATCCAAAAATTGAGTATTCCACGCATTCAGAGCCACACCGTCCAGCACTGAGAGCCACCCATTCCATTATTTAGAGCCACCCAATCCATTAATCAGAGTCGCTTATACACCTTCAGTTGTCAGATGTATTTGTAGAATATTCAGTTCTACAGATCTTGCAAATTGGAGGTGTTTTTTTATGCGAGATTTAAGACGAATTCTTGAACTTAGGTTTGAGAATCATTCTCAGCGTGAAATCGCTAGAATGCTGAAAGTATCACGAAATACAGTTCGTGATGTATTTGATGCAGCTGATGCTGCAGGTGTCTATTGGAACACTGCTTACAATTTAAGCGAATCCCAAATCAATGAACTTCTTTTTCCATCAAATGGAATAGATGTTTCTTATGAACAGTCTGACTATGCATATGTGCATAAGGAGTTTTTGAAGGTTGGAGTCAGTTTTAAAATGCTTTGGAAAGAATATGTGGATCAATGTAAAAGTACGCATAAGGTATTTCTAAAGCACACCCATCAGTGAATATGAACGAAACGATTTATTTGAAGTGATACGATCAAGAATAAATAAAAAATAACCATCTACTGCAGTCAATGGGCCCTGAAGGATGGCTAGGCAAATTAGGCGATTGGCCACTCGATGATGCCATTCTAGTTCGCATTAGAAACTCATCTTATACAATTCTTTTAAAAGGAAGATCTCTTCGAGAGGATTATTCAAAAATCAAATAATAAAAATGAGAGCCATTTCATTAATCTGAAATGGCTCTCTTAGTGGATTTAGTGGCTCTGAGCATTGGATTGCATGGCTCTGTCCAAATGGATTCGGTGGCTCTATTTTTATGGATTGGGTGGCTCTGCCACCATGGAATACTCAAAAAATCTCTTTGAATTCGAATTTTTCATAAGTATACGAGCTTTAGTCTGTAATAAGCAGGCTGTTTTGTAATTGACCTTCAATTCTTTAGAAAGTTCCATACTAGAAATACCATTATTTGCAGTAAAGATTAGAAACAAACCGTACAATAAAACATTTAAAGGCAGTTTGTTATCCTGAAAGATTGTATTGGATAATAATCTTTCATCATGTTTGCAGTTAGCACAACGATAGCAATTCTTAGTTTTCATGAAATAGTAGTGAGTACAGCCACACTTTT
>NZ_JAJDMK010000161.1:0-1206 GCF_020593575.1 Holdemanella sp. DFI.5.55 | reverse complement strand
GAGCACCTGCCTTGCACGCAGGGGGTCATCGGTTCGATCCCGATACGCTCCACCATTTATAAAATTTAAACTGCATATGCAGTTTTTTTTTTATATTAAGATTTTGACTTCGGAACAGAGAAATATGATATGTGAAATAGCACTAAAATATCACAAGACATGAATTATCAGGAATGACAAAAACGACTATCGTAATAGCCAACATTTTGTATTTGTCTGTCTTTTAGTTGTTGAATTATTTTTTTTACAATCATCTTATGATCACATTCAGGGCAGTGCATCATATAGTTTTCTTCAGGTTCATTTGGAACTAATTTATCGATCAACTATCTAGGTGCTTCTTCTTCGTAACCGAGTTTTGTACATTTCATCAATATATCTTTTTCAGTATGTTCTGTCATTTCTTTTGTCCTTGAATGAATTATATGTATAAATATACTGCATTGTGGCTTTACATTTACATTGAATTGGATCTTAGGTTAAAAGATTCTATTAAATGAGTGCGGTATTTGAATTTATTGAGTTTGTTTTTAAGGACTTTAGTTTTAGGTTTACGAGAATTATCCTTGTTCTTTTTGATTCCAAGAAGTGCATGTACTTTATCTATGGTTTTCTTAGAAGCATTGGCATCGAATAATTAAGAAATGATAGTCCGGTATATGTATAATAAGGCGGTTTATAAAATCAATCACATTATCTGTGACATCATATCTTTTCTCATCCTTGTGATCATTGTAGAACCAGCTGACAGTATTTGATTCTTTATTGTATTCTGTGATTCTATTTTCAGCCATGGCAGGTCTACCTGCATAGCGAATAAAGTAGTTTACGCAGCAGCCTTGAATATCTTTACTATTTTTGGGATCGCTGTCATTGGATTTGAACTTGGCATAGACATAGAATCCTTTAGGATGATCTTTATAGAGTCTGTTCTTTTCTTCAGGCTTCTTTAATCCACCAGCTTCTTGAATAAGGCGAATCAGTTTCAACTGGAATGTTTGAATGATAAGTTGTGTCCATATATTAATTGTATGTGAATTTAATGTGAACATGTGAGAATATTAATAAATATCACATATTCGCATTGGTGATATAATGATACAAATAAAATGATTTAGAAAGTCTCAAATCTATCTATTAAACCTATTTTGAATATAGTATAATAGAGTCAGATAGAACAGGAGGACTTGTCTTATGAAGGTCTTT
>NZ_JAJDMK010000160.1:0-1226 GCF_020593575.1 Holdemanella sp. DFI.5.55 | reverse complement strand
GAAAAATTAAATACTTTCTCAAAAGTGGCGTAAAACCAAGGGGTTAAGCTGTTTTGAGAGAGAAAACACTTGAATTTTACTACACATTTACTACAAATGAAGAGCCTTGCCACTAGGATACCTCATACAACATGGGGTATCTCTTTTTTAAGCTTTAGAAGAAATCAAACTCATTATTAGCCTTTTCTGCTTCTTTCTGTCTGATACGCTCTGCAATTACATCATCCATTGTACGTTTACGTACGTTAGGACGTTCAGGAGCAGTAGGCTTTTCATACGCTCTCTTTAATCGCTCTTTACGCTCTCTATCGAATTGTTTAAACAGCTTTTCCACGTTTTGCCGTAAAGGGATATTAGTCTGTCGTCCGAGTTTATCCAAGAAGTCTAAAAAATCTTTATTCAGATTATGTTCTTCCTCAATCATTTTACTACACATATCAGAAACAGAATAAACCTTTTCTAACATCTCATCGGTTTCTTTACGCATTTTATTCAACTTTTCTTTTTCTGCTAATACAGTCTGCATTTGAGTGTGTAAGGTGGCTTTTTCATTTTCAAAATCTGCCTGTTGGCACTCGAATAATTTCATATTGGTTTCCAAGTTTTCCTGTGTTGCCTGTGCTTTTTCTTGTACATCTTCCATAGCTTTCGCTAAGATATCTAATTCTTCTTTAGACAGCATAATTTCACGCTCCTTTTCGTTTAATTCTTTATGTCTATTGGTAATTGCTTTTAATTGGTCGGGTGTTAAGCCTTGCTGATGCCATACACCGTGTTTATCATAATATCCTGCAAGCTGTTGCTCGATAGGTTTATTATCTTTTTCAATCTTGTAACCATTATCCAATAATTCTTTGCGTATATGCTTATGCATTCCTGCAAGCTGTTTGGGATTCCTAAAAAACTTTGTTTGGGATAAGGTACACTTGACCTTACCATTCGTTTTCTTTTCCTCGTAGCAGGGAACAAATAATACATGAATGTGTACGTTTGTTTCGTCTTTATGGATTGAGAATCCTAAGACATTCTCTTTCCCAAACATATCTTCTAATATCTGAATCAAATCCCATGCCCATGTATCCTCATGCCCCTGTATGGATTCTTCATCTAATTGAAGAATAAGAGGGCGAACAATTACTGTATCATTTTGACCTTTTGTAGAGATTCTTGCTCCATGTTCTTTTGCGTATCGAATACGCTGATTGATGGAATTAGCCATATCTTGT